>NZ_JACASJ010000082.1:0-23941 GCF_013391025.1 Enterobacter sp. SECR19-1250
TCAGCGAGTCAGCTTGGGAAGAAATGACCTGCTTATTCGCACCTTCCTTAGCATTAACGATAGTTAATGTTGCTGTAACTGTATTTGTATTTATTCCCTTAACTCCAAATCTCAATGTGTAAAAATTATTAGCATACGCGCCGGATTGCACTGGAAGGTTTGAAAATGTTTTGGATTTCCCATTAATATCAATAATGACATTCATACGGGAATCGGCATTCACTGATGAATAAAAGGTTGCTTCTACAAGAGCATTCTTAGCGAGACTACTTGATCCTGAGTCAGTATAAGTAATCGTTTTAACTAAATTAGCAGTTCCGCTTAATGAAGCATCCGAACCGACACCAACGTTGGCAACATCCCCAACAAATGACGTTGCCTCTATTGTTCCGGTAAATTTTCCTCCTGACGCATAAACCATCCCTCTTACTGTTACGTTATTGAAAACAGCATATCCTGATTTGTTAATGTGCCAGCCAACGTTCCCGGTTCCGTCCCAGGTTGACGACTGGATGTAGTTGCCTATTTTGGTATTGCCGATGGTACCGTCACCAATCACAGTATCCCGGATAATGGTTTGCCCGTTCTGAATGACGAACGGAAGCGTAACCTGTGCTCCGGCCTGGTGCGTTACTGCGAAGCGGTCAGCCAGGAAGATAACCTGCGACTGCATGCCGGATGGCGTATTCTCCACGCCGATACCCATCCCCGCGGCGTAATACTGCCCGTTGCTGGAGACACCAACCTTGATGTTGTACATCGCGCTGAGGTCGCCATTAACGTTGGCTATCGCCTGAGCGTTAGTGGTGATGGCTGAGGTATGCCCGTTCACGGTCGCCGTAATGCCGTTTATCTGTGTAGCCGTAGCCTGCTGATAGTCGGAGAACGTCTGATTCAGGCTGTTGATGGATGCCTTATTGCCGTTGACATCCGTCTGCATGCTCAGCAGAGAGCGCGCCGTTGCCTCCTTCTCGTTAACGATTACCTCATCAATACGGTCCAGCTGCGCACTGTTACCGGCGACCGTTGCGGACAGGGTTTTACGCGCGGCCACCTGTGCCAGCCCGTTCTGGATAATGGCGATGGCCGAGTTTTTCACCCCGCCCGTCATGCCGTCCATAGAAACGCTGATGCTGTCGATTCGCTGGCCCAGCGCGGTATCAGCCGTCGCCACGGTCTGCTCAAGCTCTGAAAGAGAGGACGACACATCGCCGACCGTGCTCGAAAGCTCATTAACGCTGGTCTGGACCTTCCCGACGTCCTGGGCATTTTTAGCAATATCCTTCGCCTGCTGCTCCAGTTCGTCGTTGGCCTGTTTGATGTCGTCAGCCATACCAGCAATTTTTTCGTTGCTGTCCACCGCGTTCTCGATCAGGTCTTTGAACGTTTCCGACTCTTTCATATCCTCCAGAATGTCATTGGTTATTTCGCTGACATCTATCGAGGACGTGCCCATGACCCAGTCGGTCCAGTCCCCGGCGTTACCGATACGGTCAATCAGGCGCGCGCGGTACCACTGGCGAACGCCGGCAGGCATGGGGCCATGCTGATAATCTGCAGCCGGGTACGGCACCAGGACCAGCAGTTCAGGATTGGCGTAGTCGGCAGTTGTGGCGCGCTGAATCTCTGTATAGGCCGTGTCGCCTGAGCCATCCGGAAATTTCCAGGTCAGGTCGATATGCCAGACCACATCTTCGGTCGCCAGGAGGTTGAGCGGAGTACCCGGTTTTCCCGTTTTACCGGAGAGATAAGTTGTTTCACCGTATCCCCATGGTGACGACGTATCCTGCGCATTCAGCGCCCGGACGCGCACGTCATAGCTGCCGGAATAAATGCCCTGAACAGAGAAACCCTGCGCGCTGGTAACCGGAACGTTTATCCAGTCCCCGTTGTCCTTACGCCACTGGGCAACATACCGGATTGCGCCCTCTACCTTATCCCATGACACGTCCAGGCTTGCTACAGTCAGCCCCTGAGACACATGATCGCTCTCAGTCACCACGATATTTTTCGGAGCAGACAGGACGCTTATCGGCGTGACGGTGATCGGGGGCGACTCGACCCGAACGCCGTCATCGATGTAACGATATTTGTTTGGATCGTGCTGAACGGCCGTAATAGTGAAACCGCCTGTGCTGTCGTCGTTAGCCGCGATTGAGGTGACCCTGAAGTACTGTATTGCGAGGTTATCACTGTCTATCGCCCAGACAGCGCCCGCCACAGGAACCTGACTGAATGCCGTAGCCACCGTCACCGTTTTTTTATCGGCGCTCACCGCGCTGATTGTCCGCGTCTGGGCTTTTCCGTCAGGAAGGTTAACCACCAGCCGGTCTTTCGCCGCGTAGTCTATTTCTCGATCAAGGGTAATCTGGCGGCCGTTGACCGCGCTTATGCGGCCCCCGTTCTCCTTACCAGAACGGAAAGGATCGGCGACACCGATAATTTCAGCGGGCAAAGGGATATAACCGTCCAGCCCCACGCCAAACGATACGGTCCCGTCTTTGGCATTGGAGAGCAATACCCAGCGACCGCGTCGGTGCGCTTCACTTTGCGAGGTGCAGCCGATTGCGGTCAGGGACGTCTGCCGGACGTCGTAACGTTCTACAAGCGCCGAATCATAGACCCCCTCAACGGTATCGCTGTAATGATTCTGCGGATCGGACCAGGACACCAGGCAGGAACTGTAGCGATTTTTGTATGAGCCGCCCGCATAAGTAAACAGCCCATCGATAACGTTTGAGACGTTATAAACCCAGTCAACATCGTCCTGCGGGACGTCTGCCTGGACATAAATCTGATCGTTACCCCAGAACGTTATTCCTCGAAATACCGCGGCGAGATCGTTAAGTACCTGCCAGGCGTCCTTCTGGCTCTGAATGAAAACGTTGCAGGTGAAACGCGGTTCGGTGCCACCAGCCCCGTCGGAAACCATTTCGTCACAGTACTGGGCGATTGAATACAGCGCCCACTTATCCACCATGGACACATCCACGCGCGTGCCCATGCCGTAAATTTCATCCAGGACCAGATCGTAAAATATCCAGGCGGGGTTATTGGACCAGGCCATTTTGAACCCGCCGGACCATGAGCCAGAATAGGTTCGGGTTGTCGGATCGTAATTATCCGGAACCTTAATCAGCTTGCCTTTTATCTTACAGGTCACTTTCGGCGCGCTGCCGTTGAACTGGCTGCTGTCCACTTCGACATACAGGAGCGCGGTTAAAGGATAACGAAGCTTGCTGTCGATGACTTCCGCATACGAAAACACCTTAAAGGCGTTAACCAGTTTCGAATTTGATCCGCTGGCATCAGCCGTAATGCGCCTGACCCTGACAGACCAGCCGGACGTGGATTTTGGCAGATCGATACGGTGGTCACGCTGATATTCCGTCGTGGTCTTTCCGTCAAACTTGCCGTTTACAACCGTTTTCCAGGCGCCGCCGTCCGTTGATAAATCGATCGCATACTCGGTGACCGTGCCCACCATATCGCCGTTATCTTTATAGAGATACTGGACCGGAAGGCTGAGCTTGATGCGGATAGCATCTAGGGAAAGATTGGTAAACTGGCGTGTCCAGGGCGCGGTGGTGGTGACAGTTGTGCCAACCGCCAGTTCGTTATCGACCTGGGGCATCCCGGCAATATAGGTCTGGTCCTGTGTGCCCTTGCGGAACTCCCATTTCACGCCGCTGAAGTTATATTCCCCGCTGTCGTTTGCCAGCGGCGTATCGTTGAGAAAAATATTCTGAGCGGTCAGGTCGCCCTGTATTTCTCCCTCAGAAACGGCAATGAGCATTTTTAATTTTGCGACCGACAGCAGATCATCAGGTTGCTCAACCGGAGTATGCGCGCTTCCACCGCCCCCTTTTGCACCCTGTATGATGGTTTCACCATGGAGAAGTTGCATTTTTACCCCATTAAAAAACCCAGCCTGAGCTGGGTTATTTGTTAGCATTAATGATGGCGTCTTATTACATGTTTTTGTAATAACTAACTTTAGAGTCAAAATCCTGTTTTGCGAGTGGCGTTTGGCTGGTTACATAAGCCTCCCACGAACTATAAGCCTCAACAAGAGCACGACGCTCTTCTGTATCTTTAGTGCTGGCTTTCATTGTTTCAAACACATTAGACCCAATTTCTTTCAGCTTGCTCTTTCTGGTAGCGCCACATGTCGTTATTGCATCAGCTACCGAATTATCCCACCCAACTAATTGCAGAATCTCTATACGCTTCTGGGTAACGAACTGATCTGCTGAGGCATTAAGAGCTTCCTTAGATAAAAATTCAGCAAACTCCTTTTTACTATGCGGCATTTGTTTTGGCATAGTAATGTTATCCTCTTGACAATTTGCTAAATCAGCGTATTGCTTTTGTAAATTGTTATTCTGATTTTGTGGGGCACAACCTGAAATAAAGAGCACACCTAATAAGACCAAACCGTGTTTTTTCACTTTCATCTCCTTGATCGGCATCGTTTTGGATATGATAACCAAGGGTGATTGCAATGTAACGTTCATCTTATTAGGTTGTATTTCACTATTGCTGATCGCTCGAGTACATACCGGCGCTGACTATCGCTCCCCCTGCCTCGATCAGACCGTAGGCCAGGGGGACAGGATGCCCCATAGCGACCGTATTGACCGGCGCCCCGAAGGCGTAGTTAGGCGTGTTGTCCGTGCTGGAGGATTTACCCGCGCCGAAGGATGGCTGGGGCGTGAGCATCTGGACAACGCCACCCAGCATCATTGACACCCCGACCCCGGTCAAAATTGACGTGGCGCTGATGGCTGTTGCACTCATCGCAGCCCCCCAGGCTGCCATACTCGCACCGGCGGTAAAGAATGCAGCGACCAGCGCAACTGCACCGACAACTATCTGCAGGACGCCCGAACTTTTGGCCCCCTCATAAACGGGCACGATCCGGTACACGCTTCCACCGCGGGTCATATCAAACTCTTCCAGCCCGATATTGTTGTCACCGTTAAAAAAGGCGAAACGGACCCCCTTCATATGAGCTTCCGACATATATTTTTTGAATCCGGGAACCTGTGAACACATGGCCCTGAGCATTTCGCGCAGATCGGCAACATCAAACTGAACGCGTTTACCGAATTTTTTAGCCATTTTCCCTTCGAGAATAAGCGTCTTAACCATGCGTTCTGTCCTTATGCCTGACCACCCGGACCGTTCTGTCGCGATAATATTTTCCATAAGGCGTTCGCGAAGAAAGGTGCCCGAACAGATGATGGAGAATGATGTTGTCACCCATATATACCGCGGCGTGATTAGTAACCGATGCCTGCAAAGTCATCATGATGATGTCCCCTGGCTGCATTGCACCGGCGGCAATCTCAACAAATCCCTCACGCTCCCAGTTGTCGTCGTAGAGCCGTTCCTTACCGCTCTCCCACCATTCGTAAGGTACTGAATAGTTCCCGAGAACAATGCCGTATTCGCGCAGATAAAATTCACGGATAAGCGACCAGCAGTCGGCGTAACCCAGTACCCACTGCCGCCCGGCATAATCCCGGTCTTCACGCGGGGAAATCGTACAAAAATCCCCGTCCGGCCAGGACATGATCCCCCACTCAATCCCCGACCAGTCGCACTGGATCCGGTCCAGCTCCGAGGGCACCAGCCGAACCACATCCGGATGGGAATGAATGAGCATGATGATCTCACCGCGCGCGCGGGCAGCGAGCTGATCTTCCGGGGAGAGCGTGAATGTCTCCTCGGGCTTATCTGCAATGTTGCGGCAGGGAATAAAGATTTGCTGCTGGCCTGACTGAACAATCAGACCGCAGGCTTCTTTGGGGTATTCAGCAGCGACGTGCTGACGGATAGCATCCAGCAATTTTTCACGCATCTTTATTTCCCCTGCAGGTTGGCGGCCGGAAAACCACCGAACGGCAGTGGCGCGTCCGGGCCGTGACGATCCTGACAATCCTGCCGGCGGCCGCCACAAACGTCTTTCGACGGGTCATCGGTCGGCGTACCGTCTTTGGTAAAGTATTTCGTGCCGTTGTAATCGCATCCGGTCCCGCTTCGGTACCAGCCCCGCATACACCAGGTGCAGACAGGAGTAATCTGCCGTGTCGGCAGCTGCAGGCTCTGAATATCGAAAGGAGAACACAGCTCGAAATCAACCTGTACCCGCGTCTCTGCGGTTTTAGCATTGACGTAAAAGAGCTGTACGCGCTCATCGGCAGGGCTGGCACCCGGATTACCGTTTTTCCAGTTGGCGGCATCGAGATACTTCGAAAGCGTGGTATGGATTTTGACCTTAGCCCTGACCATATCGTCATATTCAAGACACAGCGCGGTGACATAGTTTCCGACGTTCCCGACGGACAGCGTGGGCGTTGGCTGGGAACCTGTACTCGACAACTCCATCCCCTTCAGTTCGTAGGGATGGGGATCGTACTGGTTTCCCTGCCAGATAATGGCGGGCAGATTTTCTGCGGCGAAGGCTGCCCACTCCTCTTCCTGAATATTGTGCGCATGAAAACGCAGCACCTGATCCATACCGAATTCAGTGCCGTCGATCTCAATCAGCTGAATAACGCTGCCGGGCTCAAGCTGTTGAATGTCTGCCGTAAAACTCATACTCCCCCCATAAAAAAAGCCGCCCGGAGGCAGCTTTCAGTGTTTGTCGAGAAAATCAGGGCGCGAACGCCTGTTCAAAAGTGAAGGCCACAGTGGCTTTTTTCCCGGTAGGGAAAGAAACGCTGAACGAATCGGCTTTCATTCTGAACAGCTTTTTTTCACCCCATGGCGTGGTCCACCAGAACGATTTAGTAACGTGCGACATCAGAAAAGCGCGCAGCGCAGCCGCCTCCTGTCTGGTTCCCGTCCAGTCCAGATTCCACGTTTCCTGTTTGTCGTTGATCCCCATCCCTGCTATCTGTTTGTAGCCATCCCCGAACTGGGCCTGCAGCGTTCGGGCTGTTTCAGAGCCCTGCGCTGTTTTTCTCGTGCGCCAGGTAAACGTGTCTGTCACAGTGTCCTCCTCGAATAAAGCACGCCGCCTGCGGACATTTCTTTTTTCAGTCGCTCGGTGATTGTCTGCTGAACAATCGCCTGCAGCTGTTTCGCCGTCCCCGTGGCGTTCGCCTGATTTATGCTTCCGTCACTCCCCTGCTGGCTGATGCTAACTGGGGCATAAACACTGATCCCGCCCATGCCAGCACCGGCTGCGCTCCCGCCGCCGACCAGACCGCCCGAGGCATACCCGCGCATCAGGCGATAGAGATTAGCCACGCCGATGCGGCTGGTTGATTCTTTGGTGAAGACGAATTCCCCGCGGTGAACGATACCGGCTGGCTCGTACTTGCCGCCGTGCCCGGTAAAACCGCCCACGTCAAAACCCTGTGGCCGGTATGACGGGACCGCGAATGACTGACCTGCAGAGGAGGTTTTCGCCCCGCCGCTAACCCAGCCCATTGCGCTCTGGATGGTGTAAGCCACCAGCAGCTGGTTGATAACGGACACAATCATTTTAAGGATCGAGCTGGTGAAGTCCCTGAAGCTCGCCTTCCCGGTTGTCGTCAGGCTGGTAAGCTGGCCCGCCAGCCCGCTGAACGTAGCCTGCGAAATCTGCTGAACAGAGCTGAAAACGTTTGTCGCAGAATCCTGATATTCGGCCCAGCCCTGTTTCGCACCGGCCAGCCAGTTTGCGCGCAGGGCATCTTCAGCCTCAAACGTCGCCCTTTGCTCTTCAAGAACTTTCTGCTGCGCCTGAGGGTTGTACGAATAGCTTTCGCTGAGACGCTGCAGCGTAGTTTGTCGCCCGGCTTCCCGGGTGGATACCCCCTCAGACTGAGCCTGCAGGCCCGCCCTGGCGGCTTTTTGCTGCTGCTCAAACTTCACGGCCTGATCGGCCAGCTGGTTGAGCTTTTGCTGGCTGGCAACCTTATCGCCCAGATCGGCCAGCTGCCGCTTGTACTCGAGCGTTTCTTCCTTGTGCGCCAGCAGGGATTTTTCCTTCACCGTAAGCTGACGACGCCCCGCGGCCTCCTGCAGAACGGTGAACTGATTTTCAGTCTGCCAGAGATCCTGACGCTGTTTGCTTATGACGTCGTTTACGCTGGTATGCTGCTCGAGCGTTTTAAGCTGGGCCTGAAGGGTGAGGAGTTCAGCCTGAGCTTTTTCCTCTGCCTTATCACCAGCAGGAGTGGTGTATCCTTTCGACTTGGGGACTTTTGGATCCTTATAGAGTTCCTCTATCCCCTTTCTGGCCTGAGCAATCTCTGCCTTACTGAGCGGCTTAACACGCTGTCCCTCTGGAAGAAATTGCGTTTTTTTGACCAATTCAGCATTTGTTGTGATGGCTTTATTGAGTTCCCTTTCAGCATCTGCCCTTTTCTGTGCTTTGCTCGCTCCTGCGTCCAGGTACTTGTTCAGAATCCCCTGTGCTTTCACTCCTTCAGTATTCAGCTGCTGCGATTTGACCTGTGCCTGGTTGTAACCCTCCTGTGAACGAATCACAAAAGTAAGTTCACTTTCCTTCTGACGTAATGCAGCCAGCTCTTTTTCTGCTGCACCCCCATCACCAGTATTGCCCATTCCAAAAACACCCGGCCGGGTGTTATCCGTCAGGGTTTTTATCCGTGCCCTGACAGACTCCAGCTGATCGCTGGCCGTTTGCTGGCGACCAATACCAAGGGCGGCATCCCAGTAAGCGCCCCATGTATCCGTTACGCCACGAACAAAGCGATCTATCAGACCCAGGTTATCAAGTACCTGCTGGCTTCGCTGTTGCTCAGCAGCACTATAAGCCTGCGCGGCCTTCTCTCCTGCCGCCTCTTTATCACCCCTGCGCTCAAGCTCGGAAATATATTGGAACTGAGCTGCCGAGAGGTAATGTAGCTGACGGTTAAGCTCTTCTGACGCCTGTGATGGCGAATCATATAATTTCTTAAAGTTCGCGAGGGTTTTATCCACCGACTGCCCGACCGCGTCCTCCATTGCTGCAGCCGTCGTGGTGATGTATTCCAGCTGGTTTCCCCGGAACTGCCCGCTACCAACAACCTTCGCAAGAGTGGCAGCTGCATTTCCGGTGGTAACACCTGCCGTTTCTGAAATTTTGCGAGCTAAATCGCTCAGCTGTCCGGTTGTCTTACCGGCATAATTCCCCGTCAGAATAAGCTGTTTATTAAATTCAGATGCTTCACTGCTGCCTTTGTACCAGGCAACGGCCAATAGTGCCAGCCCCCCGACTAGCCCACCCATAGCAAGACGTACTGGAGTCAGAGCCCTCAGAAAACCTCTGCTGTGTTCTGTATTCTCCGCCAGTGCATTGGCATTTTCAGAAAGTGATTCCTCGGATTCATCTGCGGATGATTTAATCCCCAGTAACTCCTCTTTGATAATCTGGAAAAGATTACCGACTCCACCGAATGAATCGCTGATTTGCCCGCCCTGCTGCATCAGGACCATCCACAGCGGCATTCCACCTGCTATCGAGGTTGCAATATCCGTAAACTGAGCGGGTAACATACGGATCGCCTGGCGATACTGCCCGGCACTGAGCGTTCCTCTTCTCCATGCATTTTCCTGTTCCTGAAGTCTTGCAATAAGTGGTGCAGCTTCTTCACTTACACCCAGTTGCGCGGCCTTCAGATTCAGTAATTCGGTTCTGGATAATTTTTGTTCTTCAACCTGGGATTTGAGCTGTTGGAGAAACCGGGATCGAGCCTGACTGGCTTTTTCTTCGGCCTGTTGTAGTTCTTTTTGCCGGGCCGTGGTCTGGGATATCAGCGCAAGATAATCCTGCTGCGTGATATTCCCCTGCGCACGGGCCTTCCGGAATTGCTCCTGAACCGACGACAGAGAGTCCGTTTCTCCGGTCAGCGACCTCACGCCATCAATCTGTCGATAGAACGACGCCGCCAGCGCATCCTGTTGCTGCGCAAGCGCTGATGCCCGGGATGCGTTCTCCCTGAGTTGCTCACTTAATCCAGCCACTCGCTGGTAGGTTTGTTCAACGGACTCGCCGACTTTTTGCATGTCAGCGCTAAGACCAGCTGCAGCCGTTGACTGCTGAGCCAACATATCCGACATGGCCGCACCGCTGCCTGCAGCTGCTTTAGCAAGCGCCGAGGCCTGCAATTCTGCGGCCTGTTGCATACGTGTACGGACTTTTTCGGATTCGTCCCCCATTCCGGTTAGCTGCCCCTTTATACGGGCAACCTGCTCGCTAAAAGTGGCACTGTCGACATCAAGGTTGATGACCAGGTCGCTAATCTGCTGGGCCATATCGGATACCTCCTGTTATCCCCTCAGCGGCGGTCATCAGCGTATCATCATCCGGCTCGTCATCGCTGATGACGCTTTCCGAAGGAGAAAGCAGGCTGAAATGTGCGGGGGTAAGTTCCGGATCGCGGAAGAAAAGAGTAGAGATGGAATAAAGCAGCCCGGAGAAATGCGCATCGAGCTGTGCGTCCTGAAAATAATGCTCCCGGTAGAACAGGTGCCAGTCGCCCAGTTCACTGGAAGTCATCCCAGCCAGCATGGCGCGCCAGTCGGGTCGACCGAACTCGCGCGCCAAATTCAGGACAAACTTCAGCTCGCTGGCAAGGGCTTTTCCGCGGTAACGGATTCTTCGTTAGCAGAGGATTCAGTTACACCCTCCACGTCCTGATGATCACCTTTCTCATCTTCAACGGGGAATAACATGCCTGATAGTAGCTTGACCTGCATTTCGGCTTTGCCGATAGCCTCCGGCGGCCAGCCGCTCAGGACCTGCTGATACAACTTTTCCACATCCGTGCCGGCCGGATCGTTATGCCACAAAGACATCGCGATCAAGCGCGCACCGCAGCGAATATTTGAACCTATCAGCCGGGTCGTGACTTCCTGATCGCTTATGCCATCGCTGTCAGCGCTGACGGCCTTCTCCTCATTTGCCATAAACGTGAGGAACTCAATACGCTGAAGGGCCGACAGCTCGAAGATGGTCAGGGACTCTTTTTGCCAGGTGAAATTATCTTTTTTCAGAAACATGAGCCTTTCCTTATGCTGCTGTTACGGTGACTTTGCAGACCGCAACGAAATTACCGTCGCTGGTCATAACAATAATGTCAGCGGTGCCTGCCGCCACGCCGGTGACCGTGATCGCATTGCCGCTAACGGTGACCGTTGCTTTTGCCCCGTCAGAGGTTGCCACGCGGAACGAGGTATCTGAGGCGCTGGCAGGGTTAACCGTCACATTGAGCGTTGTTGTTGCGCCGACGGCCACGCTTACCGTGGCTTTATCGAGCGTAACGCCGGTCACGGGGATATTCGGGGTCCCGCTTTCTTCTGCCAGTTCCGGCTTGCCGGTATTGGTGATTTTCGCTGTACGGGTAATGACCTCTTTTGCCGGAATGGCTTTACCCAGGCTGCTGCACCAGCCGCGGAAAACGTCGACGGTACCGTTCGGGTATTTGATTTTGTAATAGCGTACTGAGCCATCAATAAACCATGCGACCAGGTCTTTTTGCCCTTCTTCACCCGGCTTCCAGGCGAGGGTGAACGAGGTATCGCCAGCAGATTTTGCCCCCTGGGCCGTCGCGTTCCAGTCGGCATCTTCGTCGTCGAGGTAAGTGTCGTCATACGATTCGGCGGTCATCTCGCCCGGCGTCAGCTCTTTAATTTTCGCCAGACGGTTCCAGTCGATATCCGAGAGTGGGTTAGCGAAAGCGTTGCCCGTTCCGGTGTAAAGCCAGAGTGTGGTACCGGCGCCTTTTACGGGTGCCAGCGGGTTTGGAGTAGGCATAAGTACCTCTTAAATTGAATAGGTGATTAAGTACGTGAAATCGACAGAACCCCAGGTGGCCATTTCATCATCCCGCTGATAGTCATAACCCTGCGGGGTGAACGTCTCGACCAGTTCGGTCAGACCCGGTATGAAGGCCATTGCCGGATACACTTTCTCTTCCATCCAGGAATCAAGCGCGCTGTCGGGGCTGGAGGCTTTAAGAAATACCTCGATGTGAACAACCGCCTGCCACGAATCTTCGTCAAGCGAATCGCCGGTGTACTCCGCGTCTGAAAGGTAAACAGCCACGGCAGGGAGATCCTGCTCTTCAAGAAAAACAGGGCGCCCGTCAAACCAGGTGACCGTGTCGGTGATCTCGGCTTTCAGTTTTGCCAGAATGGCTGCACGAATTGCGCTGTGTCTGTTCATCGCTTCAGGTGAATCCTCAGTTGGTTTTTCAGGGCTGCGGAAAGTTCTTTAGGCATATCGCTTTCAATAAGGCGCTTTGAAATAGCGGTGAATGCCACGGTGAGCGGTGTCTCAAGAGGAACTTTGACCACATCAATCGGATAACGGGCCTGACCTACGCGCCGCATGACTTGCCAGCGCCCGTTCGCAAGCTGTTGAATAAAAGCGTTACGAAAGGTATAGGGTCCGATTTTGAGGACGCTACCCGCTCCGTTTCTGGCCCCTTTTTTACGCGAGAGCCGGACGCGCGCCGTGCCGAGCTTAATCGCGGGAAGATTACCGCGGTTGATTTTTATCGACGCGACCGGGCGATCGTGGCGGGCCTTGCGCAGACGGGAACGCTGCCGGACCAGACGAACCGGAAGCCCCTTTTTCCGGTTATCATCAACTGTTGCTTCTTTCGCTACAGCTTTGCTCCCCTGGCTTATCGTTCTGCTGGCCACCCGGTTAAGTGCTTTTGCGGTTGCCTCAGGAACGATTAACCGGCTGAGGCTGTTCAGGTTCTGAATAGCCCTTTCCAGTCCTTTCACAGACATAGCGCCTCCTCATTCGAGATGGATGCGGGGTTTCCCGTTGAACATGTCATAGCGGGTAACGGTCAGGTTCTTACCGTCGTAGTCGACGCTGTCGTTTCGGCGTGGCTGGTAAAGCTCAGAGAAAACCACCAGCGAAGTACCTGTTCCCGACAATGGCCCCATTTCCTCGAGCTGCTCGGCGGGAACAACGTCATAGCTGCTGCCATTGATGATCGCTGTCTTTCCCATCTTTTTTATGGTGGCCGCGTCCATGCGCGCCGCCATTCGGTCAAAGGGGTTAGGCATTGATCTTAACTTCAACAACGGTGGTGTTTGCCCCTGCATCTTCCCAGGCGATGCCCGCGGCAACGGCGTCCGTTTCTTCGATCGTGATGTTGCCGTCCTTGATATACACCTGCGCCCCGGCAGTAACCGCATCTGCGGAAACTTTTGGCAGGAGGAATACACCCTCAGTAAAACCGTCCCCGGTATCGCCAGCCGGGATATCGGTAATTGCCACCGCGATAAGTTTTCCAACAACAACCGGGTCGCCGCTGTGAACATCGGTTGCACCACTGTTTACCAGAGGGATCGTTTTCCCGTCCTGCGCATAGTTCTTAGCCATAACTTCTCCATTCAGCCCCTTGCGGGGCTGGTTTCAGGTATAAAAAAAGCCCTTACGGGCGTCTGTTTGTCAGGACTGTTTTTTACTGACCAGAGGATTTGGTCATGCCGCGATAGTCCAGCGGCGCCACGCCAGCATCAATACGCACTTTCGTGGCAATACCATCAGTGGTGAAGCCTTCCTGCTGATCGATGTATGGCGTGTCGACGCCGTTGAGATAAGCGACCTCGATGGTGTCGGTGCCCTTCGCGGCAGCCAGATACCAGGCTTTCGCATCAGCTTCATCCAGGCGTGGTTCGGCAATGACTTCTGCAAAGTTCTGGATAGGGTTAACGATCCCGGCATTGATGTCTGCACCTTTAACACTGGCCGACTTGATGGTCTGATTTGCAAGAGTTTCCAGGGCGACGGGCACCAGCATGTAGGCCGGACGGATATTCAGGGTTCTCTCCCCCTCCTTCTGCAGACGCATCAGCTTGCGCGATTCGTCCAGGCTGGCCACAGAAATTGCACCCGAGCTCAGGTTCTTGTGATCGGCATGGAACAGCGCCTTTCCGTCTGAGAGTTTCGGGTTTTTGGTCAGAATGGCGTAAACCAGATCGCCAATCGTTGCTTTCGCCGCGCGCCCCATCTTCATCGGTACGTCGGTAAGCTGGTTCAGATCGTCGTTGATGATAGCCTGGCGGGTTACTGAGAAGATTTCACCATACGTGGCAAGCGCGATGGTTTCGCCTTTGTCACTGGTAGTGATGTACTTGTACTCAGCCCCTTCGCGCACCTGTCGCAGAGAAGGGAAACCACCCATACCGACACGATGCGCCGTTTTGAAGTCCGACAGCTGGCCTTTTTTGGTCCACTGCTCGAAGGTTTCCTGCGCCTCGTCCCAGCCCTGAATCAGCGCTTTGTTCGCAACATCAAGCAGAATGTTGCCAAAGTCAGAGGTGCTGTGGGTCAGCGCCAGGCCAACCATCTGCATCGGGTTGTAGCTGGCCACGCCGATACCTTTTTCTGTCAGGGCCATACGCGCATACTCGCGCAGCGTCATACCGTTATAAACGTTATCCCGCTCCTGACCTTCGAACCCGGCACGCGCCATCAGTGCCTGGCGAATACCATCCGCGACGAAGTTACCGTTGCCCGCATGAATATGCGGCTGGGTGGTTTTATTGGACGGCGTGGCCGTTTTACCGAGTTCTGCCAGCAGCAAATCTTTCGCCTTATCGACGGAACAATCAGGGTCGGCCACACACTGATTCTGCAGTTCCATATGTTTGTTGCCGAACATGGCAAAGAGATCGCCGATAGCGTTAACACGGGCTTTCTGCTCAGCCATCACCTGCGCGCGGATCGCATTTTCATCCGGTGCCGGGTCTGTTTTTGCCTGCGGTGCCTGAGGCACCGGGTCACGCTGGGTAGTGTTGCGCGGCGGGGTGATCATGTTGCGAATGCTTTTTGGCATTTTTTCAAATTCCTCAATACGTTTTGAATGAATACAGGCCATAGCCTGAAGGGATGGTGTCACCTGGTCGGCAAAACCCAGTTCAAGGCACTCGCTGCCGTTCATCCAGGTTTCGTCCTCCAGCATTGCCGCAATTTCTTCGGTGGATTTTCCGGTTTTCTGCGCATAAGCCGGGATAAGAACGGATTCAACCTTGTCGAGAAGATCCGCATAGTCGCGCATATCGCTCGCATCACCACCAGCAAACCCCCAGGGCTTATGGATCATCATCATCGTGTTTTCAGGCATGATGACCGGATTGCCTACCATCGCAATCACCGAGGCCATGGAGGCCGCCAGACCGTCGATATGCACGGTAATCGCCGCGCCGTGATGCTTCAGCGCGTTATAAATAGCAATACCGTCGAAGACATCACCACCGGGCGAGTTGATATAAAGGTTGATGTGGGTGACGTCCCCAAGTGCCCGGAGATCATTGACGAACTGTTTCGCCGTTACGCCCCAGTACCCGATTTCGTCATAAATAAAAATGTCGGCCTCGCTGTTATTGCTGGCCTGCATGCGGAACCACGAATTACTTTTTGCGCTGGCTTTCGGACGGTGGCGCGCCCGGTTCTTTGGCTTCGGCACTGGTGCCTCCTTTATCATTGGCGGGGTCGGTGTCAAACACCAGGCCCTGTTCACGGTTCTCGTCAACCTCCGCTTTACGGCGTGACTTAACATCATCCGGGTTGCGACCGCTGGCACGTATCCAGTCGGATTCAGTAGCAGCACCGCCGCGGATCTGCGTTTTCCAGGCATTCGCTTCTTTAACGGGATCAATCCACGGCATAACGGGCCCCGAATAAACCGCGTTATAAAGCGAGTCCATATCGATGCCTCTCGGCAACTTGATTTCTCCGGCAGCAATAGCCATCTTCAGCCAGGCCCGGTACATGGGCCGGGTCACTGAACCGATGAACCAGTCCTGAAGAATCAGATATCCGTCGGTTGACTCGACAAGCTCCTGCCGCTGGGCACTGTACGTTCCGTTGTAGTTTCTGGATGTGCTGGAAAAGCTGAGGCGACTGCCTGCGGACACGGCACGCAGCTGTCCGTTACGAAACGACTCGAGGTTAGGGTTCGGGCGATCGGATTTAATCATCCCGATTTCTTCCCCGGCCTGCAGTTCGTCATAGAGCATACCGGGCTGAATCATCAGCTCGCGGTCCTCGCTGCCGGAATCAGAATCGAAGCTCTGTCCGTCGCCTTTTTTGATATACATGCCGAGTGCCGCAGCAATTCTGGCAGCAGTAAGCTCCGAGTCCTCGTACTCTTTCAGCGCGCTCAGACGCATCAGAACACCAGACAAAAGAGACGTTCCGCGGGTCTGGTGTAGGCGTCGGGTGAATTTGAGATGCAGCATGTTCTCTGCATCTATCT
This sequence comes from Enterobacter sp. SECR19-1250, assembly GCF_013391025.1. NCBI lineage: Bacteria > Pseudomonadati > Pseudomonadota > Gammaproteobacteria > Enterobacterales > Enterobacteriaceae > Enterobacter > Enterobacter sp. SECR19-1250. Next base: position 16,230 of record NZ_JACASJ010000082.1, read on the forward strand.
CTTTGGTATCAAACTGACGCCCGGATACTGGCAGGCTTTTATAGACCTGATATTTTTTCGGGCGCCCCCAGTTATCGACAAAAACGCCCTGATTGAGCTGGGTGGCGGCGTCGCTGTTCATCGGCACAAAGTCAGGCTCCAGCGCTTCCAGCCAGAACGGCACGCCAGCAACCGGCTGAAGACCATTTCCGGTACCGCGAACCAGCTGAGCAAATACCTCACCGTCCCGGAGCCACGTTCGCAGCATCAGCCGCTCAAGCATGGGGCGGGTAAACTGGGTTGTGACATCGGGTCTTACGGACCATTCGCCCCACTTTCTGCGGATATCAGTGGCCAGCTTCTTAGCGATCTTCCCGTTACTCAGCATCGGATGCGGTTCAACTATGATGCCCTTCGCACCCACCACCCTTTCTTCCAGCTTGTCGAAAACGCCAATCACCAGATCGTGGTTGTTGTCCAGCCAGCGCGCCTGCTGCCTCAGCGAAACCGCCCCCATCTGGCTGAGCTGATCGGCTGAACGATTTTCCTTCTGGGCTTTGTGAGTACGCGTTTGCTTTACCGCCTCATACGCCTTAATAACCGCGCGGGCACGCAGGCGTGAGGCTTTCCAGCCTGGTGAAAACAGGCCAATCGCATCATCTAAAAAACTCATCCAAACCTCGCCAGCCTGTAGCCGGGTCGCCCGCGGCGTTTGTTATTGAGCGTTGCCAGTCGTCGCTCCCATTCCTGACGGCCTTTTCTGATTTCCGACAGGTTTTCGAGCGTCATCTGCTGCCCGTTGAAAGTGATTGATTTCCCCTCCAGAACAGACAGCTCGGCTGCAGCGTAGCGGTCGATCATGGTTTGAATATCTGCTGGATTCACACCCAACCTCCTGACGAAGACCACGGATTAGCCTGCTCGGTTACGGGCTTCTCACGTTTTGGTTTTGATTTAGATTTCGGCGCAGGCGGCGGGGATGGCATTTCGCCAGTTTCCGTCTGCGTGTCCTCGATCCACGTTTCCCGCCGTGCCCACTCAGGAGCAGACGGCCATTTGATTTTTTCGTAACCACTAAGGATGGCGAGCGCGTCGGCATAAACGAGCAGGTCAAATGCTTCGTTTGCGCCCCGGCCGGGCTTACTCCATTTCCCTTCATTCGAGCGTTCCTCATACGTCAGTTCGTCATAGAACCAGCTGCCCAGCCAGGCGGGGAAATGCACATAGCCAGGGCCGGGTGAATCACGCCACAACGCATTATTCACCCGGTCTTTAAGGGCATCGGTCTGGAGAAGATAAAGAGGCACATCACCCGTCGCCTGTGCGCGGCGCGTTGACCTGCCCGTGTTGTCGGGAAACGTTCGCTGGATAAGTTTGCTGCGCCTGACGCTGTCCCCCTTGAAGAGATAGATACGCTTACCCAGCCCTTCACGACGACATCTGCGCCAGAATTTGTAGGCATTATCCGTCACGCCATCTTCACCCCCTGAGTCCACGGCCATCGACATCAGCCGCATGCCCTTTGACGGGTCAGCTGCGAGTGTCCACGTTTTATCAAAGACGTCGGTGAGTAAAAGATCCCAGTCCTCCGGGTAGCTCGCCGGATCCACCTGTAAGCTTTCCCCGTTACCGTCGCAGCGCAGCGAATGCCGGATGTTGTAACGGTCAACTATCCAGCGCTCACCCATACTTCCATAACCCGTAATCTGCACAACAAAGCGCCGGTTGCGCCCGGCCTGCACGTCCACGGTCGCAGTGAGGAACTGCACGCCGTCCGGTACCGAGCGTTTTGGGACTTCTTCGGCACGCTGCTCAAGCAATTCACTTTTACGCTGCTCCATGCTGGCCCTCGGCAAATAGGGCCTGCCGAAATCGGTGTTGATCACCGTCTTCAGGGTTTCTTCGCTGCGCGTGGATTCATATTCCTGCTCGGCGGTCAGGAACTTATAAATAAGCTGCGCCCAGGTCTGGTAAGCAGCTGCCGGACCTTCCATCCAGAAGGAGGCAATACGGGAACGACGCCCATCACCGCTAACCTGGCCTTGACTGTCGATGGTTTGCCCGTCCCGGAGCCAGACACATTTCATGTTAAGCGCACGCTTCATGTCCGGTGTGATCCTGCCTTTACAGGCAGGGCACTGAAGAAACGCCGCTTCGCTGGCAAGCACAGGATCGCTGCTGTCGCGGTATCCGGTCATATTGTCCATTTCCGGCTGGAAATATTCGCCGCAATGCGGGCATGGCCAGTAAAGACGACGGCGGTCACCACGGTTATAGAGCGATAAAATTCCGGTGGTCGGAGGGGCTTCATGGGGCGTGGAGCGCCGCCATTTTGTGTCTCTGATATCCCTCCCGGGCGAGCTCTCAACCAGCGTCATCCCGGAGGACATGAATGTCGTGGTTCGTTTCGATGCCAGTGAAAAAGCATCCCCCTCCCCGTCGATATCTTCCGGAAAGCGGTCATAATCCGTCAGCGCCACACTCTTATAGTCCGAGGACGACATGATATTGACGGATGGCCAGCCCAGCTTCAGATAGTTACCGGCGCGGAATGTACGGTCGTAGACGTTGTTATCGTTACGTCTTGGGCTTAGCCGGGTTTTAACTTCAGGGCTACAGCGAAAAGTACGGTCCAGGCGTTTTTTGGAATGCTCGCGCGCTTTTTCCTCAGATACCTGAATTACAAGCATATCTGCCGGATCGCAGACAATGTTATAAACGATCCAGCCGTCAATCAGCCCGATGGTTTTACCCGTTCGCGCCGGGCCCACAAACACAACCGCATCGTATTCACGCGATGCCAGACAGTTCATCGGCTCAATCACATAGGGTGCCAGATCCGGATCCCACGGAACTGAGTTTCCCGCCCCCATTGGCACGCGCATATAAGTACTGACCGCATCGGCCACCGGCATACGACGCGGGGCTCGTAAAATACCGGAAACATCGCGGCGGATGTCCCTGGCGGATGCCCGCTTTGCCATCAGTCCTCCTCAGGCTCTTCCTCCTCTTTTTCAGCGTCCTGCACCCTCTCCGCCATCTGGTCGCGCAGATCATCGATAACGCTTTGCACACGAACTACCGCAGCAGGCGTTAAAGCACAGTCGCGCTCGAGCACATCCGGGAGGGTTTCAAGTACCATGACGACGGCTTTCGCCATCAATGAGAATTCTCGCGCCACTTCATCTGCGGGTATTAACTGCCCCGTATCCTGTTCGAACTTCAGCCTCTCGTTCTCTGCTTTCCAGTGGGACAGCCTGTCAGAGGGGGGCATATCGTCGATGTTGGCCGAAACGGTAGGGATCATCAGTTCGGTCAGAATGTCGGTCACCAGATAGAGCTTTAACTTGCTGTTGCTGCCTGGAGCAGGTTCAACATTTTTCAGTCTCGCGGCAACCGTCTGACGGTGTACGCCGGTTATCCCTGCCAGCTGGTTGATATTGAGTTTTAAAGTGGCAATTTCCTGGTCCATGATGATGAACACTTTTTGAACGATTCGACATCTTGCGAAAATGGCCTCTAATTAAATCAAAGACCTGCGCACATGATGATGATGACCCTGGATCCGAAAAACTAGCCGTTTCCCGCGAGCGCGCCGCCCCGTGGCAGGCCACCCTGCCGGGAGGACCCATTAAAAATGACAATCATTATCATATCTAGTGTTGGCGATTCAGCCCAACCCATATCGCACCACCAGGCTTAAGCGCATTGAGGAGAGCATCGTTCACCGCTTCGTGCATCGCCTGTTGCAGGCCAACTACTGAAGCTGTCTGCGCATCAATCTTTGCCAGGAGGGATGCGAACAAATCGCTTTCACGCACGGCATCAATGATGGCCTGTTTCATTTCATCGCCAAGCCTAATCTTCGTCTTCGCGCTTGTTGCGACGGCGTTCTCGATGATGGATGAAGCAGCTTCATGTACCTTAAAGCGATCGGCCAGAAACTCAACCTTGCTATGCTCACCTTCAACACCGAGGGTCATGCCAGCTTCGTGCGGCTTGCCTTTGCCGGCGACGTTTAATTTAACTCTGTAGTTTTGAGACACTACGCCATCGCCAATCAGCGCTTCGTGGATGTAAGCCTTGCCGGTTTTATCGACAAACCAGCCACCTTTAAGGCCATGAAGTGCGCAGCTGTTACGGATCTCTTCGTCCAGCGCCTCTACAATTTCTCCGACATCGACAGAAGAAACCCCTTCGACCCAGTCACTGGCTCGCCAATCTCGTGCTGAGCCATCCTCTGTAATTGGACGCAGGCGCACCTGCAATCTCTCACCAGCTTTGAGGCCGGAAATAAGGCATACGGTAGCTGGCCAGAAGATGCGTTCTTTCATAAGTCGGCCATCTTCATGAAGGCATTGCAGTTCTAGCACCGCGCAGCCACCCGGCCATTTCCATTCGACGTCCACACCAAAAGGTTTGGGAGTGGTTTTTACGTAAGGGACGATTGAAGGTTCTGACATTTTAATTTTCCTTTTAGACGTGAGCCTGTCGCACGGCAAATCCGCCGAAAGTTAACGGTTTGCCCAGGCTCACAGCTGAAAGACTTTCACAGATGTACGCGTGCGACGCGCATTAAAAAGCCCCGCAGGTGCGAGGCCGATTTATACCGTGTAGGGGATAATGGTTGCCTTATCCGCTTGTGGGGATGACCATTATCAAGCCCACCAGCAGGTGAGCTTTGTAATGGCTACTTCGCCGGTTGAATATCGATGAAGTACTCTTTGCCCTGCTCGAAGAGTTCGAACGCTGCAGGGTTAGAGATAACCATCTGCAACTGTCCGCCAGGCGTGTACTTTGACCATGACTTGTTTTCTTCAGTGTCTGCGGTCACGGGGCTCATGTGAATTGTACGGTGTGAATAACCATCTGCTTTCTGAATGAAGTGACAGCGGAATTTAGCGCGAACGGACATTTAGTTTCCTCGGTTAGTAAAAAGCCCCGCTATTGCGAGGCTCTGGTTTGCTCTATTTCACGAATACCCGCGAAGTTATTGTTGCCCTTCTCAATCACAGCCAGCAGCGGCTTAATCCACAAAACAGCCTGGCAATACGTCATTGAGCTGGCGGCAGCGGAACGATCATCGGCTGCGTAAGGTCTGTTGGTATCGGTGTGCATGGCGCTGGCACGTAAACGGTGCGCGTATTCGAGCAGCCCACCAGCGACATCAGCAGGAACAGGCAGATCACAGGTCTTTTCACGGCGGAGAATCTCCCGGTATTCAATTACGGTTTCTTCGGTGCTGGTGTCTATCAGAGAGTTAAGCCTGTTAGCATGTTCGGCTACCTGATTGAACCGATTAAAGTTGAATGCCTGCGTGGCGATCACCTGTCCCTGCAAAGTGTTGTCACTTCTCAGAACGTCGTTATCACTCTGCAGACCGCTGGCGTCTGAACAACTTTTAACGAGTGCGACTGACAGGCCAGCTATGATGACAATCGCGACTGGGAATAGATTAAGTTTCACTGGTCTATCCCCCAGCACGTCAGTGCGCTTTCCTGATCCCGACGCTCAACCTGACCATAGCAACCATTCTTCTGGCCTTTAGTCAGGCGGCAGTCGCGACCACCATCTCTAATCCACCAGCGAATCGCCTCGCATGCCCCTTGGCGGTCACCGGCATTGATGCGCTTGTAGAACGTGGAAGGAAAGCACTTACCCGGCCCGATGTTGTACGGGCAGAAAGATGCGATCCCGGCCTTCTGCGGTTCGGTAAGCGGTACCGTAATATTGCGGTTAACCCACGCCAGAGCCTTATTGCGTTCGATGGCGTTCACCTGATTGCATTTCGCCTGTGTCAATTTCATGCCCTGCACAACCGGTTTACCATCAACCATCGTGGCGCCGCGGCAAATAGTCCAGATACCACCGCCATCTTTGTACGCCGTGAGGCTGTTACCCTCTTTCTCATTCAGAAACTGATCGAGAATGACGGATGCCGGAGCACCAGCGAGTACCAACCCGAGAACAGTAGCACTCAATTTTGCTCTGGTTCCCATCACTCACCTTCCTTTTGTAATGCCTCAACGACCACGCTTGCAGCTGCAGGACGTTCGTGAAGGGGTTTGTCACCAACGCCTTTCAGGTAGTCATTGACCATTTTTGTCCGCTTCTCGTCCTCTCTACGCCTGCGGTTTGCATCAACCCGCCCGTTGATGTAGGAGGCAAGCGAGATAAGCAAACCGGCAGCGCCAAAGAACATGAACACCAAATCCTGAGTGGTAAATCCAATGGCAGACGCAAGAGCTGCTACCCACGCGAAGAACTGCGTGAAGATGTTCCCTGAATCGTTCATTTTCATCGTCTCTCACCTCGCTGTGTGCGGGTGCTGTGTGGAGGGAATAAAAAAGGCCACCAGATGGCAGCCTTAGAAAAGGAAAACCTCGCCGAAGCGAGGCCATTTGAATTTGAGGCACCTCATCCAACAAACCACCCGAGGTTAATTGGGTTTTGACGAGATGCTTTTGGATGAGCGCTGAACCCAAAGGTCAGTATTTTCACACAGCAATTTTGCAAAAAGCAGCGCCCATTCAAAACGGGGTTGCTTTTCAGTCACTCCGGGGAGCCCATCATCGCAGACCGAAAAGCTTAAACTGGAGCGGGCAGCGGGAATCGAACCCGCATCATCAGCTTGGAAGGCTGAGGTAATAGCCATTATACGATGCCCGCATGGTGCACTGTACTGGAGTCGAACCAGTGGCCTTTGCCTCCGGAGGGCAACGCTCTATCCATCTGAGCTAACAGTGCGTGGTGCCGACTACCGGAATCGAACTGGTGACCTACTGATTACAAGTCAGTTGCTCTACCTACTGAGCTAAGTCGGCAGTGGTCCGCCACCGGAGCCTCGAACCCCGTACCACAACACCTGGGTTGCCGCTCTTCCCGATGAGCTAGTGGCGGTTTGGTGGCCCTTGTTGGGTTTGAACCAACGACCGGGCGATTATGAGTCGCACGCTCTAACCGCTGAGCTAAAGGGCCGGGAGCGCGATGATACCTAAGCGAAACTACCCTTGCAACTATAAGGTCTTATGACAACCGACCATATGACAGGGGTACTGGTGCTATGCACCTTCGCGAATACCCCTGTCGTATCGCCGGAAAGCAAAAGCCCCGACTGGCGGGGCTCTCGTTATAATTAAATTGTCGCTTAGACTCGCTGCCATCGCGGCGCAGCTCTGCCAAGCATGAATGGATTATCTAATTTCTTGACGCGTTTTCAATGTTTAACAAGAAAAATAGCACTTTTTGCTAAATTTAGCGGCATCATGAAACTTTCTCCAGGCCCCGGCGCACAGAAAGAAAAACCTTTGCCCGGAATATCTCAAGACACCAACGCACACGCTCTCTGGCCTCTCTGTCTGTCAACCATGGAGCTAAACGCTGCAGCTCTCTGGAGATATCTGACATTTTTTTGCGGGTGGTGTAATACTGGCATCCAACCACGTAAACGGGGTCGGCCAACTCGAACGCCTGCAGCACAGCCTCCTCTACAAATTCGACATCATCAGCGCTCATAGCCTCATCGACCAAACTGGCTTGCGGTTCAGGCCAAAGAATTGAGCGGGCACGTTTCATAGCCTGCTCTCCACGATAACCCTCTTCTCTCGCCTGATTCAGCGCGGCAGTGAAACGTTCAAGAGCTTTGTCAGACCAGTTTTTGCCACGGATGACATTCCAACCGACATTCCGCAGCTAATTTAGGAATAAACTACCTCATAGAGTCTACCGAGTAA
>NZ_JACASJ010000083.1:0-23312 GCF_013391025.1 Enterobacter sp. SECR19-1250
TCATCCTTCCAGAGGGTATGACGTATGACACCACGCGAAATAGCTTTATTGACCACCGCCAAACTGGAGCACGAAGGCCACCAGCTAACCCCGGCAGATCAACGGGAGATAGAACGCTCAGTTAATGCCAATATAGCCCGGCGTGACAAATTTCGCGAAATGATGCGATCACCCGCCTACCAGTGGAAGAAGCCTGCGCCGCGCAGGTAGATTACCTTTATTCACCTTTATATATTCGAACAACAAAACCTCTCGCAGGTCTCGCCAATAAAGGGATATAGCAGTAACTATGACCGCCGAATGGCAAAGCTACGATGCAAGTCGCTGGTTTCCAAACTTGAGGTTTCCAGGACGGTTTCAACCAAATTGCGGATTATCAGCCAAACGCACCGGGTATCTTGCGCGGTGGATGGTGAGCCATCACGCAGAATCTTTAAATGGCATTTTACGATGGGCAATACCCGTGGTTATATGCGATTATTAACGGTAGTGGACAGTTATAGACGAAAACATACGGCAGGAGATTGGATAATGGCAGTTACAACCCTTAACAGCGTAGCGGATTACCTGCTTTGCTTTGCTCAAGAGCATGGGGATGTTATGACGCCGCTGAAACTGCAAAAAATGGTGTTCTATGCTGATGCTTGGTTCATGGCGCTGAATGATGGCGAAGAACTGGTTGCTGACAAGTTTGAAGCATGGGTACATGGCCCTGTAGCCAGAGATTTGTATACCAGATTTGCAGATTACAAATGGCGCTCAATAGACGAAGAGATTGCCTGCCCTGAGTTACCTGCGAATGTGTCAAAGCATCTAAAGGAAATCTATGAGGTATTTGGCGGTTATACAGCTTATGAGCTGGAGCAGATGACGCACCAAGAAAAGCCGTGGCTGGAGGCCCGTGAAGGGGTTCCATCAGATGCGCCGTGCAAGAATGTTATTGATAAAAGTGTAACGGCTGAGTTTTATCGTTCGATGGCTTCCTAAATATGGCGAAAAGAATCAGGGCGTCGAAGATTGCACCCTCGCAAACAAAAATAGTGCCTGGGGGAACAGGTTCAGGCATAACGACCATCAACTTTTCTTTTCGGTATATCGATGCGGCGCATGAGAAATTTACTTTCAGCGCTCAGAATCCTGTTTATTTTTGCAAGGTGTTAGACCGCCTCAAAGACCTTTCCACTATGACTGAACGAGAGTTCACCACCGATCGCGGTGGTTCGTTGAAGTCACATCCGATTGATTGGCAAACTACATCTGAACCTAAGGGATTTCAGCATTTGAATGAACAGTTTCAGAGTTATACACCTTATCAATTTGCCATATCGCGCAATGAATATGGTCGCATACATGGATTTTTCATCGGTAATGTATTCCATATTGTCTGGCTTGACCCGGCACATCAGCTCTATCCTGGTCAGTAGCAGCAAAATACCCACCTAAACGTACACTATTGGTTCACGACGCATGTACCAGATAAAGATAACCATCCGAGACAGCAAACCACCAATATGGCGGCGTGTGCTGGTTCCAGAGCAAATCCCCTTTAGTAAACTTCATGCCGTGATCCAGTTAGCTTTTGGCTGGAATGACGAACACCTGTATATGTTCGAGAAAGGGCGTAAAGGTGATCCAGGTAGCGAGTATCGCGTATGGGGTGAGGATGAAAGCATGGGTAACGCGGCAATCACGCCACTATGGGCGGCGCTCCAGAATGAGGGTGACAAGCTGGTTTACACGTATGACTTTGGCGACTGGTGGGATTGCCTTGTTGTGCTGGAGAAGCAAACACATGATACCAGTATCCAGCCTGTTAGCTGTTTGCGCGGGAAGGGCACTACCCCGGCGGAAAATTCGGGTGGTTTGCATGGTTACAATGAATTGCTCTTACAGGCCAGAGAGTCTGATAATCCTGAACAGGCCGAGATCCACGATTTCCTGATGCTGGATATTGAACGCCGGGTTTACGACCTGAACAACATTAACGACAGATTGCAGGCTCTTAACTGACCCGCATGTATTCGCCTGATATTGCGTTATCAGCGCCGCCAGTATCGCGCATAACAGCGCAGTGACCGGGTAAACCGTAGCGCACGACCGTTGCGTTAGTCTCACCGCCGCGCCGTACCTGACGCGATTCATACACTGTCACCCGCTCAAGCAGTCCACCAGCAACCATGCTTTCCAGTGTGCGCCGGGTTGATTCGAGCTGGTGGCGCTTATCGAACGACACCATGCCATGAAGCAGGTAGGCCACGCCCGACACATCGAACGGCGGCGCACCAATCTCACCTGTCACCCATTCTAGGCTATCCGGCTCAAAATAACTGAGTATCTCTTTTTTACGGCTGGTCATTCTCATGGCTGGCTGATTCCTTATTGTGGGATAGCACTATCATACAATAAGTGGGTTAAAGGGAGAGCGTTACCGCCTGATATGCTATATGAATAACAATCAAATTTCAGGGGCGGAAAAAGATATGGGGGTACTTTTGGGGGTATCTATAAAAACTGAACAATAAAAAACCAACAAAAACAAAGGTTATAACCTATATGTGTTGTTCCTATTATCGCACCATCTAAATCAATAAGTTATGTAAAGGCTCCCTCTTTGTTTACATCATGATTTTTTGCGTGTAACTGCATGTGTAAGTAATTTTCGCCAACGTTTATCTACAGTGATGCTCTGCCATTTTTTTCGAGTTAGCTGGTTTTGTTGCATGCTAAACCGTTGTCACCGACAACGAGAAGTGAATGGAAAGTCTGAAAGTGAGGTAAAACCCGAAGAAAATCGGGGTGTGACAACAGATTACGTAGCTGTGTCTCTGGGACAAAAAGCGCAGGATTGAATGTGACCGTATGAATATCACCCAGCGTGAAAACCGATATATGTCCTTCATGTTCACCGGTCAGGTACCAGCAGCCATCGCTGCACACCAGTCGATAGGGGGCCAGACCTGTGCAACGATGACCTTCTGCCAGTAACGTAACCCGACGGTGTTCAGTGATGGCGCGAATCAGTCGCGTAAAAACTTCACTCCGTGCCTGTGTTCTGGCGTTGGTGCTGTGCCAGATAAGGCAGGGAGATTCGCTGGCACTCAATAGTGAGTTGACCAGCTGGTTGTCTATCTCCGGAAAAAGCGCCTCCACACCGGACTGACGGACGAAGGTCTGCACCGTCAGCTCCCTCTGACGGCTGCCGGATAGCAGACGACATTGCCCGTTACGGAACTCCAGGTCGAGATAGGCCAGACGCTCGCGAAAATCCCGACGCAATGTGCGCACTGACACGCCAAATTCGGCGGCCAGTGTCTGTATGGCCAGCGTTTCACCCGCCACAAGACGGCTGATAATCAGCGACAGGCGGACCGCAAGGCGCTCATGGCGGCGCTCAGACTGAGACATGAGAGGCGTTCCCCATCCTGTTAATGGACTGAAAATTAAGTGATTAGTGTAACGAGAGGGCCGGACAGGATACGGACAGCGGAAGCGGTATTTTTTCTGCAGGATGAATGCAATCAGAATGCGGCTTCATAGTCTTTTTGAGGAAAAACTGCCTGGAAATCAATCAGCGAACGGACAGGAGGTGTCCGCATAAAGCCGGAGTTAACATCCGTTTGCCTCAAATCCGGAGAGCATCGCTTCCGCCATCACCCATAGAGCCCGGTTAAGCTTCACATCACCGTCGATACCGCGCACGGCACGGGTATGCGTTCGTCCGCCTTTCGCACTCCGTCCACTGAGCCCGCCCTTAATCAGGTTCTCCTGAATACGCTGGTATGTGGTCCACAGATCATTGCTCTCATCCTGCCAGCGGCGTGGTGTTAAAGATCAACGCGGGATATTGAAATATTCCGCGGCAGCAGCAGGGATTGCCGCAGCGGGATTAATACTTATTTATATTAGCTATCTGTCGATGGGGGCGCATAGTCCTGTGGCCGCAGCGACAAACGGGCTTGAGATCATCAGCCATTATGTGGCGACAGTATTTGGCGCATATGGCCGGAACCTGCTGGCGGTAATTATTACCCTGGCGTGTCTGGTGACATCGATTGGGCTAACCACAGGTACCGCGCGCTATTTTAGCCATGCGACGGGTTTATCCTACGGCATGCTGGTGGCCAGTACCCTTATCGCCTCGGCGGCGATATCCGTGCTGGGATTAAACTCCCTTATTGCGTTCGCGGTGCCGGTCCTCTGTGCCATCTATCCCGCGGCGTTAGTGGTGGTGCTGCTGGGTATTGTCCGCAAGTGGGTTTCAATCTCCGACAACGTATACGGGGTGATTTTCTACAGTGCTTTAGTGCTTGGCGTGTTTAGCCTGTTCGCGAAAAGCTGAAAGGGGATAACGGCGGGAATGTCTGACAGGAACGGCTGAGTAGAGTAAGGAGACAAAAAAGCCCGCAGGGCTCATGCCGTGCGGGCTTCCGTCATCTCCCCAACGCCTGAAGAAGGGCGAGGCGACAAAACTGTTACACCTGCCCAACCGCCTCTCTGGCAAACGCCGCCTTCAGCAGCCCCTCCAGCTTCTCCTGATCCTGGGCAAACAGGCGAATACCTTCTGCGAGCTTGTCCACCGCCATAGGATCCTGATTATGTAGCCAGTTAAACTCCGACTCCGAGAGCGGTGAAGGGGCTTCGTTGGCAATCACCGGCGGCTTCAGCATAGTTGGCAGCTCGCCATCGCGCGTTGCCAGTTCGTCGAGCAGCGCCGGGGAAATGGTTAAACGGTCGCAGCCTGCCAGTGCCAGCACCTGCTCCACCTTACGGAAGCTGGCCCCCATAATGACCGTCGGGTAACGGTGCTGCTTGTAATAGTCAAAGATCCGACGGACTGAGACGACACCCGGGTCATCCTGGGGAGCGTCGCTGGCCAGCAGATTGCGGTCGCGATACCAGTCGTAAATACGCCCGACAAACGGGGATATTAGCCACACGCCCGCTTCGGCGCAGGCGCGGGCCTGAGCGAAGGAGAAGAGCAGCGTCAGGTTACAGTGGATCCCCTCGCGCTCCAGTTCTTCCGCCGCCTTGATGCCCTGCCAGGTAGAGGCAAGCTTAATCAGCACGCGGGAACGGTCAACACCCTGATGCTCGTACAGGCGAATAAGCTTGCGCGCTTTCGACACGCATAGCCCCCGGTCGTAGGAGAGACGGGCATCCACCTCGGTGGAGATCTTACCGGGAACCTGGCTTAGCAGCGCCACGCCGATGTTCACCGCCAGATGATCGCTGGCGTTGATCAACTGCGTTTCCTGCGAGCCGCCCTGCTGGCGGGCCAGCGCGACGGCCTGCTCGATCAGCGGCTGGTAGATCGGCTGCGCCGCTGCCTTCAAAATCAACGACGGATTGGTGGTGGCATCTTCAGGGTGATACTCGCGGATAGCGTTCATGTCACCGCTATCCGCCACCACCGTTGTCACTGCTTTAAGCTTCTCTAACAGAGTCATCGCGGCAAACCCCTTATCACTGTGCGTTGTGGGTGTGAACCTTGTTTTCGTAGTAGGCGATACGCTCAACTTTTGACGCCGAACGGCCCGCTTCAAATTCTGCATCCAGCCAGCTGTCAACGATGGTTAATGCCAGCTCGTTGCCGATAACGCGGGCACCGAGGGTCATGATCTGCGCGTTGTTGCTCTTACGGGCGCGGGAGGCGGAGTAGACATCATGGCACTGGGCGGCGCGGATCCCCGGTACTTTATTGGCGACGATCGCCATTCCGATCCCGGTGCCGCACAGCAGGATCCCGCGTTCAAATTGCCCCTCGCGAATAGACGAGGCGAGGTTAAAGGCGATGTCCGGGTACATTTGATCGTTGCCGGCAACGTCGTGGCTGAAATCCACGACCTCGATCCCTTTTTCCTGCAGATAAGTTTTCACCTGATTTTTCAGGGTGGTAGCCGCGTCATCGGCTCCGATAGCAACTTTTAACATGGTTTTTCCTCGCAGATGAGTGCATAGCGTTGTGGTGTTGTACTAAAGTTCACTAAGTGTTCTTATGTTTATTTATTATTAGCCTGGTGCAGACGAATAAAAAAGGTCCAGGTGGGTGAAATGCACGGCTGTTACCGAAATTATGAGAAGGGTCACAGTTTCATCGGGGGTGCATTTGTTTTGTACTATTGAACTGATAGTGTTCATTTGATGGCCGCAGGGCGGTCGAAAACATGCTGGTCAATCGGGGGAAATATGAATGGAAATGTGATTGTCGGTATTAGCCATAAGGCCTACTTTGGCTATCAGCAAACGCAGCAGTGGTGCAAGGCGGTGGCGACAGCGCTCCGTCAGCCCGCGCTGGCCAGTGCGCCGGTTGAGCTGTTTACTTTCCCCGCGATGCCCACCCTTCCTGTCGCGCTGCGCGCCTTTGCCGATACCCGTATGGCCACCGGGGCGCAGAACGTCTGCGAAGCGCCTGCTGGGGCATGGACCGGGGAAACCAGCGCCAGTCTGCTACAGGAGATGGGCTGCCGGTACGTGGAAATCGGCCACGCCGAGCGCCGTCGTCACTTTGGTGAAACGGTAGCGGTGATTAATCGCAAAATTGACATGGCCTTCGCCAACGGGCTGACGCCGGTTATCTGTATTGGCGAAGAGCAGCGGATGAGCGCTAGCGACGCGGCGGCCTTCGCACTGGAGCAGGCGCAGGCGTTGCTGGCACACCGCCCCCTGCCGCTGCCGTCGCTGATTTTTGCCTGGGAACCGCAGTGGGCCATCGGCGCGGCGGAGCCCGCCAGCGACGACTTTATTCGCCAGGTCTGCCGCACGCTGCGCGATGCTCTGCATCAGCGCTTTGGCCAGCAGTGCCGGGTTATCTACGGCGGCAGCGCCGGGCCGGGTCTGCTCACGCGACTGTGGCCGGATGCCGACGGTATTTTCCTTGGCCGTTTTTCCCATCAGCCGCAGGCGGTGGCCGCTATTCTGGATGAAGCGCTCGCTCTGACAACGCCCGCGCGTGGTTAAAAATGTGTTTCTGATATACTGACCGGCCCTCACCCTATAGCCCTGGAGAATCACGTCGCATGGATAAATCCACTGTGTCGCAGGAGTACGAGTTACTTACCGAAATCGCGGTTGCTTACTATTGTGATGAAGTGACGCAGGAGGAGATTGCGAATAAGTTTGGTTTTTCCCGCATCAAGGTCGGGCGGCTGCTGAAGCGTGCGAAGGAGGAAGGGATCGTTGAAATCAACGTGCGCTACCACCCTATCTTCAGCACCCAACTGGAAAAGCAACTGACCGAACGTTTCCCCGTCAGCCGGGCGCTTATCGCCCTTGACTACGCCGATGAGGGTGAGCAGCGTCGTCAGGTGGCCTCGCTGGTCTCAAGCTATCTCAATAACGTGCTGAAAGATAACGTGACGCTGGCGGTTGGGCAGGGGCGCAACGTGGCGGCGGTGGCCGAAAACTCGGGTGCGATCTCACCGCGTGACTGCCGCTTTATCTGCGGCATTGGCGGTACACATCGCCCTGGGGACGTGATAAACGCCGACCATATTAGCCGTCTGCTGGCCCGCAAGTTTGGTGGCAGCAGCGAGTCGTTATACGCGCCAGCCTATGTAGAAAACCCGCAGCTGAAGGATCTGCTGCTGCAAAACGGCACCATCAAAGATACCCTCGACCGGGCGCGGAAAGCGGATATTGCGCTGGTGGGCATTGGCGATATGAATGAAGACAGCTACATGGTGAAGCTGGGCTGGTTTACCCCGCAGGAGATCAGCAATGCTGGTCTGCATCAGGGCGTGATTGGCGACATTGCGGGCTATGACTTCTTCAACGCCCGCGGTGAGCATGTGAATACGGTGATGGATAACCGGGTGATTGGTCTGAGCATTGATGAGCTACGGCAGATCCCCTGCGTCATTGCGATTGCCTCGGAGAACACCAAGGCGATGGCGATTATGGGCGCGCTGCGTACCGGGGCGATTGATATTATCGCCACCAGCGCCCGAAACATTCGTACGGTATTAAGCCTCAGCCAGTAGGGTCTGCGCGGTTTGCTCGTCGGTAATTAATCCGCTGAGCAGGCCGCTTGCCAGCGCCGCCTTTGTGGCCGCCACTTTACTCTGACCGCCCACCAGGGCGACGATATTTTCCCGACGACGCGCGTCAAGGGATACCGCCAGGGTTCTCGCCGTCAGGCTGTTGGTGATGCGCTGCCCGCGTGCGTCGAAGAAGTAACCCAGCATCTCGCCTATCGCCCCTGCGGCGGATATATCGTTAATCTCCTGCACCGCGATCAGCCCGGCTTCCACCAGTTGCGCCGCCGGTTCGACGGTGCCGATGCCCACCAGTTTTACCGTACTGCCCGCCGCCATGCTGAACACTTCGCTTACGCCGCGTTGGGAGAGCAGGACTTCGCGGTCTTCCACGGTATTGGCAAAGAAAGGCACCGGCATCATATAGGCCTGCGCCCCGGTTTTTTCGGCAATACGGTGCATGACATCGTGCGGATTCAGCGCGTAGTTGCGTGTCAGACAGCCCAGCAGCGAAACAAAGCGGGCATGGGAGGCGTCAAAGTGCGGAAGCTGATGGATGGCGGCGGAAAGCGTGCGGCCGTGGCCAATGCCGATGGTGATAGCCGGATTATTGCTCAACAGGTTGCGCAGGTACTCCGCTCCGGCGAGGCCCAGCGCGCGCAACGGCAGTCCCTCTTCGGCAAGGTCCGGGGTGACGCGGCAAAAATTCAGGCCGAAGCGCGCGCAGAGGCGCGACTCCAGCTCCACGCAGGCAACAATATCGCCATCGATGGTGACTTTTACTGCCCCTTCCGCCACGGCGCGGGCAATCAGGCGGTGGGTTTTCACGGAGGGCAGGCCAAGACGTTTGGCGACGGCGGCCTGGGTCAGGCCGCCTACGTAGTGGAGCCAGGCGGCACGCAGGCCGAGCGACTCCTCGCTGTCGGGAACGAGAGGTTTTTTCATGCGTTAATCTTTTGGCATCTGCAAGCTATGGATTTGCACCACCGCCCGGGCAGCCTCCTGGCCTTTTTTCACGAAGTGATCGGTATAGAAACCAATGTGCTCTGCCGTCGGCTGGAAGTGGTGCGGCGTCAACGAAATGGAGTACATCGGTACCTCAGTGGCAAGTTGGGCCTGCATCAGACCGCTGACCACCGCCTGGGCAACAAAATCATGGCGGTAGATGCCGCCGTCAACCACCAGCGCGGCGCAGACGATGGCATCATAGCGGCCACTTTTTGCCAGACGCTGGGCCAGCAGGGGCATCTCAAACGCACCGGGCACGTCCAAGCTTTGCACATCGCAGCTGACGTGCTGGCTCTCCATTTCCTGCTGAAAACCGACCAGCGCCTGCGACACGATATCGCTGTGCCAGTTGGCTTTAATAAAGGCGACCTTTAATGAAGACATATCTCACTCCTGTGATCTGGCCCGAGCCAGCAACGTTAAATGTTCAGGTCCTGCACGCCGGTGTCGATATGCGGTGCCCAGAAGGCGACGCTCTCAGCGATACCGGCAACGGCCTGGCTGTCGGTCGGCTCGCGCTCTTTAAAGCTCAGCTCCAGACAGATTTCATTGTTCTCTGCACCGCCGCGCGCGAAGGCGCTCAGCAGCGGTTCCGGCTGGATCCGACCGTGGGTATTATACGATAATGTAAATGGCCGATGTCCGCCTTTGTCCGCCATGCTCTGTTTTATATGAATAATCGGCGAGTAGCGGGGCACCGCTTCGGCCCATGCGTAGGGGTCATAATCCCGCGGATCGGCGGAGGTGACATCGCCATGGTCAATATCTGCCATCATCCACATCGGCAGCGCCATCGGCTCAGCGCTAAGCCGTTTTTGCAGCGCCAGACAGGCGGGAATGGTTTCGCCAAACTCACGCCCGACGCTCATCGGCTCCCAGAACAGATACTTCAGCCCGGCTGACTTCGCGTGCTCGGCCACCTCCGCCCAGCACTCAATGGCGATAGCTATCAGCGCGTCGCGGCGGGCGAGATCCTGATAATCTCGCAGGGTAAAAATGGCGAACTGCGAGCCCACCGAATCACCACCCAGTTCGGCGGTGATATCGGCAAAGGTTTTAAACCAGTCGATATAGTAGCGGCGCACGCTGGCGTCCGGATGACCAAAGTGGTTAAGGCGACCGTACGGGCCGGTCATCCCGGAGGTTACGCGCACCCCGGTCTCCTGCAGCGCTTTTTTCATTCGTCGGGTCATCTGGTTGATGGTCGCTGCCGGCCAGCCCGGATTGATAAACTCATGCGTAAGCTGCACGTCGCGGATGCGAATGCGCTGGGCGATGGTCTGAATCAGCTCCTCAGGTTCGGCAAAGCGATTCACCAGCGGATTGGTATTGAGCGAAAGGGTGAGTGCCATCGTCGTCTCCTTAGCTGGCCTGGGCGCACGGCTGAACGGTGAAGGTGTCGGTGAACCAGTCGCTGAACGCCTGTTGCTGGGCATCGCTCAGGTGCAGGCGATGCTTGGTGCGACGCCAGAGTACGTCTTCCGGCTGCTGGGCCCACTCTTTTTCAACCAGATAGCGCACTTCGACTTCATACAGCAGGCCGCCAAAATGACGACCCAAATCGGCCACCTGCTTCGCGCCCCCCAGCACCTGGGGCAGACGCGCGCCGTACAGCCGGGCGTAGTGTTTGCGCAGCGGCGCGGGCAGCCAGGCATACTGCTCTTTCAGGGTTTGCAGATAGGACTCAAAGTCGGCCCCGGGAATTTCACCACCAGGCAGCGGGGCGCTGCGCGTCCAGTCTGCGCCCATTTGCGGGAAGAACGGTCCGAGTTTTTGTAACGCGTGTTCGGCAAGCTTACGGAAGGTGGTGATTTTACCGCCAAAGACGTGCAGCAGCGGAAGTTGCTGCTGATCATCCAGCTCAAACACGTAATCCCGCGTGACCGCCGACGGGTTGCCTTTGCCATCGTCAAACAGTGGGCGAACGCCGGAGAAACGGGTAATCACGTCAGCGGCGGTCAGCTTCACTTTGAAGTAGCGGTTAACCGCATCAATCAGATATTGTTGCTCGCGGTCGTCCGCCTCGACGGAGTCGGCATCGCCTTCCCACGGAATATCCGTGGTGCCGATAAGCGCTTTATCGCCTTCGTACGGGTTGATAAAAATCACGCGCTTGTCGTGGTTTTGCATCAGGTAGGCCTGCTGACCCTCCCAGAATTTTGGCACGATCAGGTGTGAGCCTTTTACCAGGCGCACGCTGCGTTTGCTGTGGGAGCGGGTCACATCATTGATGATGTCCAGCACCCACGGGCCGGAGGCATTCACCAGCGCTTTTGCCCGTACCCGGTGCTGTTCGCCGGTCTGCGTATTTTGCAGGGTAATTTCCCAGGCACCGGCTTTACGCTCGGCGGCCACGCAGCGGGTGCGGGTCAGAATGGTGGCGCCGCGCTCGGCGGCGTCCACGGCATTCAGGGTGACCAGGCGCGCATCGTCAACCCAGCAGTCTGAGTACTCAAAGCCTTTATGGAAGCTATCGAGGATCGGCGCGCCTTCCGGATCACGCAGCAGATCCAGCGTACGGGTGCCAGGCAGTTTTTTGCGCCCGCCAAGGTGGTCATAGAGGAACAGCCCCAGGCGAATAAACCACACCGGGCGATCGCTCGGGTTATGCGGCAGCACGAAGCGTATCGGCCAGATGATATGCGGCGCGGCGTTGAGCAGGATTTCACGCTCAATCAGCGCCTCGCGCACCAGGCGAAACTCGTAATACTCGAGATAGCGTAACCCGCCATGTACCAGTTTCCCGGAACGGGAGGAGGTCCCCTCGGCGAGGTCGTCTTTTTCACACATCATCACCGACAGACCGCGTCCGGTCGCATCGCGAGCGATCCCCGCGCCATTAATGCCGCCGCCGATAATAAACAGATCCACGATTTTTTTGCTCATGACAGACTCCATTAACCCAATTAAAGGCCTGCATCAGGCTGGTGTAAGGTGTGCCACACGGAAGGTAGCTCGCTGCGAAGATGCTGGTAAGTGCCAAAGAGATGCTGGTAGCGCGCGACGAGTTCAGGCGGCGGCGCTTCCGGCGTATCCAGTAACGGCTTGACCCAGGTTTCCACACAGCGGGCCATTGACGGATAAGCCCCAATGGCGACGGCCGCCATCATTGCGGCCCCTGCGGCACCGGTCTCCTCGCGGCTGTTGCTGCGTACCGGTACGTCGACGCAGGCAGAGAGGATCTGCCGCAGCTGTGGCGAACGAATGGCTCCGCCGGTGAGGCGAAGCTCGGCGGGCATCGCCCCACCCATCGCCTGATAGCAGTCGCGGGCGGCAAAGCCGATCCCTTCAATAACGGCGCGCACCATGTCGCCAAAGCCATGACGGTAGCTCAGGCCAACAAAGCTGGCGCGGGCTTCGGCGTTGACGAACGGCCCGCGTTCGCCCGCTTCGGAGATATAGGGGTGATAGAGCAGCGCGCCGGGTTTGGCCTCGCTGAGCCAGCGGTCGATGTGCTGCACCAGTCGGGCATGATCGACCTCGCAGCCGAAGCTGTTCAACAGGTCGCTGGCGACATGCAGCAGCCAGTCGAGGTTGAGCGTCGAGGCCATGTTGGTCTGCACCTGGGTGACGTAGCCTGGCCACGGCAGGGGGATGACGTACCCGGTCTGCTCATCGTTCAGCCAGACGCTTTCCGTAGGGACGGCGCGCAGATGCACACCCGTAGAGCCCACCACCGAACAGGCGGTATTGGCCTCGCCGGTGTGGACACCGGCACCCAGCGCGGTCATGACCATGTCGACGTAGCCCAGACTGACCGGGGTGCCGGCTCTCAGCCCGGTCAGTGCGGCCGCTTCAGCGGTGAGGGGATGCGTGGTTTCGACGCCGTCGACGATGTCAGGCAGCAGGTGGCGGCGGTGCTCCAGCCCCAGGGCGGCAATGACGTTGTCGTCATAGCGCCGGGTGCGGAAGTTGCCAAAGGTAAAGCTGGCTTCCGAAGGGTCGGTCGCGCGCACGCCGGTCAGATTCAGGTACAGCCAGTCTTTGCAGTGCAGGGCAACTTCGCTGCCGTTGAGCAATTCCGGGTGATAGCGATCCATGTGCGCCATCTGTGCGCTCTGCTGGCAGGTGTTCAGACCGGTACCCGTCGCTTCAAAGCGCATCCGCGACAGGGGCGAGCGGGAGAGCGATTCGACGGTGCGAGCCGCGCGCGCGTCGAGCCAGATCCAGGCATCAGAGACCGGGCGGTTCCCGGCCCCGACCAGCCAGGTGCCGTCGCCCTGGGCGGTGACAGCAATCGCCACCACACGGGCGGCAAGATTATCGACGCGCTCGGCGAGCTTACGAATAGCGGCAACGGCATCCTGCCAGGTCTGGCTCATTGACTGCAGCGCCGCGCCGTGGCCCTCGCTGCGAGAGTAGCGGTTGCGCGCCGATGCACATCCGAGCTGCTGGCCTTCCAGATCGAACGCCACCGCTTTGACCACGGAAGTGCCTGAGTCCAGACCGAGAATAATATCGCGGTTATCCATGGGTGCCTCCGTTGGCCGGGTGTGGGCCTCGCGTGAGAAGAGTGAATGTGTTCATAACCCCATCACCGAAATGTTAATTGGATGTAAGTGTTTTGATAAATACAGTCATACATCATCTATCACATAGTTAACATAGTGGCTGTATTATTTTTCTTTAAATGGAATAAATTTCATTCCGGAAAGCGAAGACGATCACGATTTTGTCGCCTGGTTCGCAGGATGGGTGGCGTGAAGGGGGTTTTCTGGCGCGGGGTTGTGGTGTGATTGTTATGGTATAGAAATGTTAGATCCAGATCGCGTTCTACACAAAATCCCAAAGACTAAATTGACATTAGTGCAACAAAGGAACAATTCTCATCACATATAGTTATCGTATTTATAACATCAAGACGCAATAAAGCGTCGGTGCTAACTGTCTGTGAGGTCAACATTATGTCCGGTGTTTCCGCACTCTCTACCCTACATTCCCGCCGCCGTATGAGGCGTTATCTGCTGTGTGGCCTGGCCGCAGCGGCAGTGGTGGCGGCCATGGCCATTGATACCAAGGTGGTCAAAATCGGTTCCGGGCAGGATGCACAGGAGCAGGGGTTCTCCGCCAGCACCTACGGTGAGAAAACCTTCCCAGGGATTAAAAGCTACGTCGAATCTCATGCGGTGGAGGCTGTTGAGCTTGCCAACGCGCTGAAGGTCAACCAGCAGGAGGCGGTGAAGAAGTACGCCACCGGCACCACGCTGCCGGTATTGCCGGTTCGCTTCTCCGGCACGGTGGGTGAGGGGAAATCGGGCATCTTTGCGCTTCACGTGGAAGGTCTGCCGGAAGGGATGAAGGCGCGGCTGCAGACCGGCCCGGTCCTCACCGGCACCGAGCTGCGCGACGTGACCGGCAAGATCCAGTTCGGTGACTTCACCAACCAGATTGAGTATCAGAACGCGGGTTCGGCGATTAACCAGGCGCTGAAGGCCTCGTTGCTCGACAAGCTCGACCGTACCGCCCTGTCCGGCAAGCTTGTCGAAGGCGTGGGGGTATTCCGCTTACTCACCCCTAATAACTGGCTGGTGACCCCGGTCAGCCTGGAGGTCAAATGAAGCAGCGTGAATTTCATTCAGCGTTGACCCGCGGAGAAATAATCCTGTCGGCGAAAAACGTCAGCAAGGTGTATGGCTCAACCCATGCGCTGAAGGGGGTGAACTTTGATATTCGCCGTGGCGAAGTCACCACGCTGTTTGGTGAAAACGGGGCGGGTAAATCGACCCTGATGAAGATCCTTTCCGGTGTGATCACCCCGAGCAGCGGCGAGATCCTGCTGAATGGCGAGGTGAAGGTGTTCAACTCCGCTACCGATGCCCGCAACCAGGGGATCTCGATAATCCACCAGGAATTGAACCTCGCGCCGAACATGAACGTGCGCGACAACATCTTTATTGGCCGTGAAATCATGACCTCCAGCGGTGTCGATTTTGCCGAAGAGACGCGAGTAACCCGCCACCTGATGAAGTCGCTGGAAGAGGATATCGATCCGCTGACCCCGGTGGAGAACCTGCGCCTCGGGCAGCAGCAGATCGTCGAGATCGCCCGTGCGCTGTCGGTGAATTCGCAGATCCTGATCATGGATGAACCGACCTCTGCGCTGAGTGCGGCAGAGGTAGAGGTGTTGTTCCAGGTGATCCGCGACCTGACCAGCCAGGGGGTAGCTATCGTTTACATCTCCCACCATCTGGAAGAGGCGCTGGAAATTACCGACCGCGCGGTGGTGCTGCGCGACGGCGTGATGACCGCCTACGCCCGCCGCGATGAAATCGACCTCGACTGGATTGTCCGCAACATGGTGGGGGAAAGCTTTGACCTCGGCGCGCCGCCGTCGGGTTACGACTTTGGTGATACCGCGCTGTCGGTGAAATCGCTGACGGTGAAGGGGAAAGCCGGTATCCGGCTGGTGGATAACCTGTCGCTGGACGTCCGCGCCGGGGAGATCGTCTGCATTTACGGTTTGATGGGCGCGGGTCGTACTGAACTAATGGAGTGTGTGGCGGGTCGGCTGCGCCAGTCGTCCGGGGAGATTCATATTGAAGAGAGCGACGTCTCGGGTTTGAGCATTGCTGAGCGTATTGCCAGCGGCCTGGCGCTGGTGCCGGAAGACCGTCAGCGGGACGGGCTGGTGCAAACCATGACCGTAGGTGAAAACCTGACCCTCGCCAGCATCGGGCGCTTCGTGCGCGGGCTGATGCTTTCCACCCGCAAGGAAAAGGCGCTGATTACCGAGAGCATTCGTAACGTGACGGTGAAAACTGCGGGCGGCGAGGCGGCCATCGGTTCGCTCTCCGGCGGCAATCAGCAAAAGGTGGTGATCGGCAAAATGCTTGCGACGCATCCGAAGGTGATTTTGCTGGATGAGCCGAGCCGCGGCATTGATATCGGCGCTAAGGCTGAAGTATTCCGCCTGCTGGCAGAGAACGCCCGGCAGGGGCTGGCGGTGATCTACTCCACCTCGGAAGTGGGGGAGTGCCTGAGCATCGCGCACCGTATTGTGGTGATGAGCAAAGGCCGCATTTCGGCGGTGTTTGACTCTTCTGTATCCAAAGAACGCATCATGGCGGCCTCCGGCGAGTCCCTGGTGGCATAACGATGAAAATGGGAGCGAAAACCATGACTGACAGAACTCAGCAGCTGGCCGTGCCAGCCCGGGCCGTAAAAAGTCGTACTGGCACCACTAAGAGCATGAGCCTGGCGCGTATTCTGCTTGAGGGGCGTGCGTTCTTTGCCCTGCTGGTGATTATCGCGGTGTTCTCACTGATGTCGCCGAACTACTTCAGCGGCGCGAACTTCCTGACGATGGCCTCGCACGTGGCGATCTTTGGCCTACCGGCTATTGGTATGCTGCTGGTTATCCTTAACGGCGGCATCGATCTTTCCGTGGGTTCAACCCTCGGGCTTGCCGGGGTGTGCGCCGGCTACATGATGCAGGGCATCAATCTGGAAGCGCTGGGCGTGGTGCTCTATCTGCCGGTCTGGGCGGTGGCGATTCTGACGCTGGCGGTGGGTGCGCTGGTGGGGCTGGTCAACGGAGTGCTGATTGCCTGGTGCCGGGTTCCTGCCTTTGTGGCCACGCTTGGCTCGCTGTATGTCGCGCGCGGTATCGCGCTGCTGATGACCAACGGCCTGACCTACAACAAGCTTTCCGGCAGCGACGCCCTAGGCAATACCGGTTTTGACTGGCTGGGCTTCAACCGCATTTTCAATGTCCCGGTCGGGGTGCTGATTCTGGGCGTTACCGCGCTGATTTGCGGCTATCTGTTGAGCCGCACCGCCTTTGGCCGCTGGCTGTATGCCTCCGGCGGGAATGAGCGGGCGGCTGAGCTCTCCGGCGTGCCGGTGAAGCGCGTCAAAATCAGCGTCTATGTGCTCTCCGGGATCTGTGCGGCGATGGCGGGACTGGTGCTCTCATCCCAGCTGACCTCCGCGGGCCCCACGGCGGGCACCACCTACGAACTGACGGCGATTGCCGCAGTGGTGATTGGCGGCGCGGCGCTGACCGGTGGGCGCGGCAACGTGCGCGGTACGTTGCTGGGCGCGTTCGTTATCGGTTTTCTCTCTGATGGCCTGGTGATCATTGGCGTTTCTGCTTACTGGCAGACCGTCTTTACCGGGGCGGTCATCGTGCTTGCCGTACTGCTTAACACTCTGCAGTACGGACGGAGTCGACGTTAATCTATTCCCTGTTTGGGCGGAAGCCAGGTCGTCTCCGTTCCAACGTTAATCCGTAACCTGTACCCCTAAAATAACGGAGCAACAACCTATGTACCTTAACAGCAAGCGTTTTATCCTGGCCGCTGCCACGGTGGCACTTACCGCTATCGCCACACCAACCTGGGCTGACGGGCTGATGACCATCATCGTCAACGATCCCTCTAACCCCTACTGGTTGACGGAAGGCCAGGTGGCGCAGAAAACGGCTGAGAAACTCGGCTATACGGCGAAGGTGAGTGCGCATAAGGGCGACACCAATACCGAAAGCCAGCTGATTGATACCGCGATCACCAATAAATCAAAGGCCATTATTCTCGACCCGGCGAACGCCGACGGTTCGGTTGGCTCGGTGAAAAAGGCCATCGCGGCGAATATCCCGGTGTTTATTATCAACGCCGAGCTGAACCAGAGCGGCCTGGCGAAGGCGCAGCTGGTTTCCAACAACGCCCAGGGCGCGGCGCTTGGCGCACAGCAATGGGTGCAGCAGGTGGGTGATGCGGGCGACTACGTTGAGCTGAAGGGGCCACCGTCTGATAATAACGCCGCCACCCGCGCCAACGGTTTTGAGACGGTGCTGAGCCAGTACCCGGATCTGAAAAAGACAGGTAGTGAAGTGGCTAACTGGGACCGTACCCAGGGCTATAACAAGATGCAGTCTCTGTTGCAGGCTAACCCGAATGTGAAAGGGGTGATCAGCGGTAACGATGAGATGGCGCTGGGTGCGATTGCGGCGCTGAAAGAGGCGGGTAAGCTGAAACAGGTGACCGTTGGCGGCTTCGACGGCTCCCCGGATGCGGTGGATGCAGTGAAAGAGGGGACGCTGGCCTATACCGTGATGCAGCCGGTGGCGACCTTTGCCGCTAAAGCGGTTGAGCAGGCGGACACCTTCCTTAAGACCGGCAAAACCGGCGCGTCGTCAGAGAAACAGCTGTTTGACTGCGTGTTAATCACCAAAGAAAACGCGGCGAAAATTACCTCTCCATTTATGCTTGCAGACTAAGTTCGCAAGAGAGTAGCCCGGGCGAGGCGTTTACGCCGACCCCGGGATTAAACACTGTGTTGCTAAACTATGGCTAACACGGTGTAATTAACAAAGATCGGAACTCATTCCTCTCTTTAATGGACGGATTATGGCGCAAACACCGCAGGACCCCTCTCTGAATCTGTTTATGGCGGATACCCTTCCCAGCGACAGTCGTCAGGCTCGTCAACTGGCGCGCCGTCAGCTGATTGTTGAAGCGGTAATGGCGGAAGGTGCAATCCGTATTGAGGACATTACCGAGCGTTTTGATATCAGCCTGATGACTGCCCACCGGGATATTGACGAGTTGGTGGAGCGCGGGCTATTGCATAAATCTCGCGGCGTGGTCTCGGCGACGGCCACGAGCCTTGTGGAATCCAGTGACATTTACCGCGCTACCCGTCAGCTTGAAGAGAAGCAGGCGATTGCCGAAGTGGCGGCAGGTTACCTAGAGCCGGGGCAGGCCATCTTCCTGGATGATTCCACCACTGTCTTTCAGATAGCGCGCTTTCTGCCCGCCAGAGCGCCGCTGACGGTAATCACCAATTCACTCACGTTGATGAACGAGCTACGCAATATTCGCGATATTACCCTGCTCGGCCTGGGTGGCCAGTACTACAACTGGTGCAACGCGTTTATGGGCCACTCCACGCGTCAGGAAATCGCCGGACTGCGCGCCGACGTCTTTTTTGTCAGTATGTCGGCGGTGATGGATGGGATCGTTTTCCACCAGTCGGCGGAGACCATAGAGACCAAGCGGGCGATGTTTGATTCGGCGAAGCAGCGCATCCTGATGATGGATCACACTAAATTTGCGCGCCGGGCGCTCTACCATTTTGCCCACCTGAACGAGTTTGATGCGGTGATTGTTGACCGGGGAATTCCGGTACCGACGCTGCGTCAAATTATGGATATGGGGGGGAATGTGGTGGTGGCGGATATGAAGGGAAAAGCGGGGGAGCGCTGAGGTTTTACGCCAGTCCTAAACGAGCCGGATTGAGGGGGGGGGCCTCAGCCTCCCAGGTCAAATTGAAGGTACAAAAAAGCCCGCAGGGCTTGCGCCGTGCGGGCTTTCAGGACTTCGTATCAGGCTCTGGTGACCATCAACAAAGGGCTGGCGGAGTCTGAATTGGTTCTGTAATTATCTGAATTATATGATCCAAATTCTAATTCAACTTTGTGATGGTGCCTAATGTGGTGCCTAAAAATATTTTTACCTTTTTTGCCCAGTAAAGAGATGGGGTGTGGGAAGAAAACTGACACTACTTAAATTCTCATTTCCCTCATAGCCCGTCTGGCTTTTAGAATGTCTACAGCAGTAATAAAATGCGACTGTTCTTGCCAGCTAAACCCCTTACGATCGATGCGAACCAGTTCGTATTTTTCCACCAGAAAATTAACGGCATCGGCTAAAGAGATACCGGCATCGATATGTTCCTTAATCACAGTTTCATCACTGAATGGCGTGTCGTTCAGTGTCAGGCCATAGTGCTGATCCAGCAGGCGTGAAAGAAGCATTTGCCATACGATCACTGGTGACGGGCATGGTTTAGCCGCCCACAAAGTCGTTGCAGGTAGAGTTTTCATGTTTGCTCTCGTGAAATTAGTTATCGTTGAGTAGGATAAACGGTGATGTATATGTAGCCGCAACTGCCAAGGGTGTCGGCTTCGCAGGTGAAACCATTGTGGTACAGGGTGACGCAGTGGGCATGGCGGGGATTCAGTTCATCGGTGGTTAGCATCGACTCCATCTGGCTGATAAAGTGCGGGAATGTTTCATCCAGCTTACGGCATTCGACGTCACTGAATTTACCGGTGATGCTGGCCCGGTCAGCCAGATAATGCAGCCGGTTCCCCTCCTGCACCAGACGGGCTCCCAGGCGTGGCGTGATATCCCGCTGCAGCCCCCATGTGATGTTCCTCATTTATAACCTCCTTTATTGTCAGTTCAGGGTAATACTCATCAGGCAGGTATAAGGCCCTTTGCGGTCCTGGCGGCGTTCGGCGTATACCGCCAGGACTCCAGTGATATCCGGAACGTCCCTGCCGGTGTAATGACAGACGCTGCCATGCCACAGGTATTTGCCGGTGCAGTAGCGAAAGATTCGGGACTCAGGATGCTGGCGGTATATCGTCATTGCCTGGCGTTTACTAATAATTTCCATGTAATACCTCACAGCAGACCGTGTTCTGCGAACGAATAGATTTGCCTGCCGCCGACAATCAGGTGGTCAGGGACACGGATATCCACCAACTGAAGTACCTGAACCAGTCGCTGCGTGAGGGTTTTGTCAGCCTGGCTGGGCGTCGTCTCTCCGGAAGGATGGTTATGCGCCAGTATCACCGCCGCCGCGTTGAAGTACAGAGCACGTTTGACCACTTCCCGGGGATGGACCTCGGTGCGGTTAATCGTGCCGCTAAAGAGCGTCTCATGGGCGATAAGCTGGTTCTGGTTATCCAGATACAACACCCGGAACTCTTCCCGCTCAAGCGCGGCCATATGCAGTCGCAGCCATTCACGGACAGCATGTGTGGAGGTGAACACCACCCCGGGCTCATGCAGATGTCTGTCCAGAACCCTGAGTGCCCGCTGGATGAGACGCCGGTCCTGTGGCGTTATCTCGCCGGGTAAAAAGGAAAGCTGTTTCATTCGTTGTTCCTCTGGTCAGTCAATGATGCGCAAAATGGCGTGGGCTTCTGGATGCTGCAGGGCGTAGTCCCGCAGACGGTAATAGTGTGCGGTCATTGCGTCACACTCTGTACGGCAGGCATGGTGGCTGTATTCAATCAGGCAGACAGCGATACCGGCAGCGTCTGCACTCATTTGCGCACCATTGCCGTTCATGCCGTTAAACAGATGCCATGTCTCATCACTGTCAGACTCAGGGGCCATAAACGCGCCGCCATTGCTGAGGGTGTAAAAGGACCAGATACCACCGCTGTACTCATCACAAAAGCGCTCCATCCAGGCGAAAATACGGGGTTCCAGCGTTATCCATTGCGGGATAGCGCCAAAGTACAGCGGCCAGAAATCGAGACGCTGTTCGTCGGGTACTAGCGTGGCACTGAGGGTGAACTGTGGTTCGTTAGCGGGAACTAACTCGTACTGTGTCTGTGTTGTCATAGGGTTTCTCCGTCAATAAAAAACGCCAGCGGCGATGGCTGGCGTATGAGATGGGGTAATCAGGGGCTGAAATGTATGCCGGTAAATGACTGCAGTCAGTCGGTGGATAATGCTCTGCAAATGCCATCCTGCCCTATATACCGGTTGAGGGCCGTACCGGCATCCGGTTCAAAGTTCCACGCCCGCCAGACCATCCGGCCTTCGGGGTCGCGAACTATCAGACGGAAGTGACTGCCCTGGTCGTCTTCAATGGCGATGTTGTGATACCGGCGGGTAACAGCTTCGGCCTGCTGGCGAGTGAATGAATCCGACGGCAGTAATTGAGATTCAGGCATTCGGTGTACCTTAAAAGCAAAAGCCCCTGACGCGTCTGCGTCAGGGGCTGTGGGAGTATGCAGGTGTGGGGGGATTGTCAGTAACCGGTTTGTACCTTATACAGCCGCAGGGTTTTACTGCCCCGGACAATCTTCACATACAGAGCATTATCTTTCGGGCCACGCATAAACCCGGCCTGCACATCGCCCTTACAGTCACCACCATCGTAAGGAATATTGACGCCGGTCTGGCGCACCAGGTCGATAACCCCGAAGCTTAAATCTTCACAGGCCGGGCCCGGCAGGTCCTGAATCAGGGCAAACTTATGGTCGTCGCTGACACCGGTCAGCGAGCACATGGAAGTGTTGATGTCGTTCCCTTGGCACCAGTACTCCTCGCCGGGATTGTCTTTGTCCATCAGGCTAGCTGGAAGTTGCGCGGCACCGGTACTGAAGGTGGCGAGTGACAGAATGAGAGCGGGTATGGTTGAGGTGATAATTCTTAACATGGCATTCTTCCTGAATTAATGGGTGTCGTATTACATCCGATATATTTGCCAGGCATCTGGTGTGATTTAAAACGCCTGTAACCAGACTCTCAGCAGTTACCGGTACGGCGACACAGTTCAGCCATGCTCTGCTTCGCCACCCACTGCTGCAGTTCGCGGTCTTTTTGAGAACGCTTAGCCGCCAGCGCGGCCTGTTGTTTTGGATTGACGCAATTATCAGGCACGACCAGCAGGGCTTTCGGTGTGTAGGTAGACCGGGCATGATTCAACGCTTCTGTCGGATTATCTGTACCCCCCGATCTCTGTTGCGCCTCGTCCAGCAGCGAGGCCTGGGTATCAATCAGAGTGAACCCACACGCCTTACCCTCGCCCTGGTACACGGATGTCAAATCGGCGGGGGAACCACTGGCCGTTTTGAGTGTAAGTTTGCGTACCGTTTTGGTGTTTTTGTCAGCGACAAAATAGCCTCCGTTGTATCCCATCCGCAGCAGAAACTGCCGGGTCCAGGGGTAATTATCAATGACTCTGGCACCGTAGAGCGCATTGCTGAGGGTGTGATTGTCCAGACCATCGGCTGATTTCCAGCCGTCAGCCTGCATGTATTGCCAGGCCTTAACCGTCCCTACGACATTTTCAGCGGCTACTGGCAAAACGGTACCCGCGCACAGACAGAGCGCCAGCGCCGTGGTAGTAAGTAATTTCATATCTGTTCCTTTTGAGGTGAAAACCCGTCGTCACTGACAACGAGCAGTGAGTGGAAAGTCTGAAAGTGGGGTAATACCCGAAGAAAACCGGGATGTGACAGCAGGTTACGCACCCGTGCATCCGGCACGAACAGTGCCGGGTGGAAGGTTACCGTGTGAATATCGCCCAGCGGGAAAACCGTTATATGCCCCCCGATCTCACCGGTCAGATACCAGCAGCCATCGCTGCACACCAGGCGGTAAGGAGCCAGCCCGGAGTAATGACCGCCTTCTGCCAGCAGTGTCACCCGACGGTGTTCAGTGATAGCGCGAACCAGTCTTGTAAACACTTCAGGCCGTGCCAGTGCCCGGGAGGTAGCGCTGTGCCAGATAAGGCAGGGAGATTCACTAGGGAAGGTGCGAACAAGTTCCTGATATGAGATCATCATATTCATCCGGAGCG
>NZ_JACASJ010000084.1:0-22962 GCF_013391025.1 Enterobacter sp. SECR19-1250
AACCCAGACCTATGTGCCTCGTGTTTAACTGTCCAACTTTTTGGGGTCAGTACACTCGCGTTGCCCATGTGCGGCCTGGCGTGGCGCGGGTTTCTGATACGGCACGCGCAAGGCGATCAGCAGGGCAATGGCGCAGGCAACGATCCCTAATGCCACAAAGGAGGCGTGCCAGCCCAGGTGTTCCAGCGCCGAGACGGCCACAATCGGCCCGACGGTCATCGCCAGCCCGGCGGAGGAGAGCAGGACCGACTGGGCGAAGGTGCGTTTTTCCAGCGTAAAATTGCTGACCACCGCTTTCGCGCAGGAGCAGGGATAGCCGGAATGCCCCACGCCGGAGAGAAAGCGAAACACCAGCAGCAGGCCAACGCTCATACCCAGCGCGCCAAAGCAGAGGGCGAAGATCCCCAGTGCACACAGAGAAAGGATCAGCATGGTTTTGTAGCCGATTCGGTCGTTTAGCCAGCCAGCAGGCACCTGAAAGAGAGAGTAGGCGAGAAAGAAGATCCCGGTGATATAGCCCAGCTGCGCGGTGGTAAGCCCGAACTCTTTTTCGATCGGCAACAGGGCAAAACCCATTACGGTTTTATCGATGTAGACCACGACATAACCGATAAAAAGCAAAAAAATCATCTGTGACTGGCTTTTCATTGTGTTTTCCGCCTGACGTCAGAGTGTGATGAGAATTGTTGTGTGCACTCTGAATCTAGGGGTTTACCAGACAGGCGGGAAGATATAATTTTGCTATAGGTGATGCTTTTTTGTTATAGGGTGAGCGATGAAATATCTGCCAAAACTCGGCCATCTTCAGGCCTTTCGTCAGGTGGCGCGCAGCGGCAGTATCCGTTCGGCCGCACGGGAACTGGGCGTTTCGCAGCCCGGATTGAGCCGTACATTGCGTGAGCTTGAGCAAACTTTAGGCACCCAACTTTTATTGCGCAGCAAAGAGGGGATTGCCCTTACCGAGGCGGGAATGGCGTTTTCTCAACGGGCGGAGTGGGTGCTTGAAGAGCTGCGGCGTGCGGCGGATGAAGTGGAGCAGATTAACCATTTTACTCACGGGCGTCTGACGGTGGGGTTCTCTTCGCTTATTGCGCTGACCGTCTTTCCCGATGTGGCCGAGGCATTCAAGAAAACGCTGCCCCAGGTCTTGCTGACGGTGAAGGAGGGGCAGCTCTCCTCGCTCCTGCCTGGCGTACGAAACGGTGAAATAGATATGGCTATCGGCTCGGTGGATCCGATGGCGCCGCCGGAAGGGGTGATGATCGAACCGCTGTTTACCTCGCCGTTTTGCATCATCGCGCGCAAGGGGCACCCACTGGCAGAAGCCCGCGATCTGATGGCGCTGCGTCAGGCCAAATGGCTGCTGCCGGAGTCATCCATGGGCTACTACCAGCAGCTACAAAATGAGCTCAGCCATTTTTATCGACAGGTGGATATCACCCCACTGCGCACCGATTCCGTCATCACGGGGCTGAATATGGTGCTTAACGCGGACTATCTGACGGTGGTCGCGCGGGCAATGTGTCAGCCGCTACAGCTTGATGACAAGCTGGTGGCGTTGCCCATCACCCAACTGCCGTCGGCGCAGTATTGCGCGGTGTGGTCGCAAAAGTCGGCGATGACCACCAACGCGCGTCAGTTTTTGATTCGCCTGCGCGAAGCATGCAGAGGGTTTAGCTGGTAGCGGACAGATACGACTTTTGTCTGAGCCAGAATCACAGCCGTCCGCGCCATGCTGTAAGTATCTGCTTGCGGAGGTGCTTATGGCCTGGCGTCCGATTCTGTATGTGATCCTCACAACCCATCCCCGACTCAGTGCGCGACGCGCCCGGTTGCGTCTGGTCGTCTAGCTTTTTTATGTTAATCGCGGTATAACACACCTTCTTTAGATGTTTAGATGTCCATACGTATAGAAGGTAATATGCAAACACAACAAGAAAATGGGCAGCTAAAGCGCACCATGAAAACACGCCACCTGATTATGCTCTCGCTGGGTGGCGTGATTGGCACAGGGTTATTCTTTAATACCGGTTATATCATTTCGACAACCGGGGCAGCAGGCACGCTGCTGGCCTATCTCATTGGCGCACTGGTGGTCTGGCTGGTGATGCAGTGTCTGGGCGAGTTGTCGGTGGCGATGCCGGAAACCGGCGCGTTTCACGTCTATGCCGCTCGTTACCTCGGCCCGGCGACGGGCTATACCGTGGCGTGGCTGTACTGGCTCACCTGGACGGTGGCGCTAGGGTCGAGCTTTACCGCCGCCGGGTTCTGTATGCAGTACTGGTTCCCACAGGTGCCCGTCTGGGTATGGTGCGTGGTCTTCTGCGTGGTGATTTTTGGCCTTAACGTCATCTCCACGCGTTTCTTTGCCGAGGGCGAATTCTGGTTCTCGCTGGTGAAAGTTATCACCATCATCGCCTTTATTATTCTTGGCGGTGCGGCGATCTTTGGCTTTATTCCAATGCAGGACGGTTCGCTAGCGCCGGGTCTGAGCAACATTACCGCTGAAGGCTGGTTCCCGCATGGCGGCCTGCCGATCCTGATGACCATGGTGGCGGTGAACTTTGCCTTCTCCGGCACCGAGCTTATCGGTATTGCGGCGGGCGAAACGGAAAACCCGCATAATGTTATTCCGGTGGCGATCCGTGCGACCATTGCCCGACTGATCATCTTCTTTATCGGTACCGTGTTTGTGCTGGCGGCGCTGATCCCGATGCAGCAGGCCGGGGTGGAAAAGAGCCCGTTTGTGCTGGTGTTTGAAAAAGTCGGGATCCCGTATGCGGCAGATATCTTTAACTTTGTGATTTTGACCGCGATCCTCTCGGCGGCAAACTCCGGCTTGTACGCCTCAGGGCGCATGCTGTGGTCGCTTTCTAACGAGAAAACGCTGCCGCGCTGCTTTGCCCGCGTCAATAAAAATGGCGTGCCGCTGACGGCGCTCTCCGTTTCCATGCTCGGTGGCGTGCTGGCGCTCTTCTCAAGCGTGGTTGCGCCGGACACGGTGTTTGTGGCGCTGTCGGCCATTTCCGGTTTTGCGGTGGTGGCGGTGTGGATCAGCATCTGCGCGTCGCACTTTGTCTTCCGTCGTCGTCATCTGCAGTCCGGACAGCCGCTGTCTGCTCTGCACTATCGCGCGCCGTGGTATCCGCTGGTGCCGGTGCTCGGGTTTATCCTCTGCGTGGTGGCGTGTATCGGCCTGTGGTTTGATCCGAGCCAGCGCATTGCCCTTTATTGTGGCCTGCCGTTCGTCTCCCTGTGTTATGGTGCCTACTACCTGACCCGAAACCTGACATCGCAGGAGCCTGAACATGTCGCAGAATAATCCGCTTACCGCCCTCCTTGAAAAGCAGCCGTTTGTGGTGCTGGATGGCGCAATGGCAACTGAACTGGAAGCGCGCGGGTGCAACCTTGCAGACAACCTCTGGTCTGCCAAAGTATTGATGGAAAACCCGGAGCTTATCCGTGAAGTCCACCTCGACTACTACCGCGCAGGTGCGCAGGTGGCGATCACCGCCAGCTATCAGGCCACGCCTGCGGGCTTTGCGGCGCGCGGTCTGGACGAGGCGCAGTCCCGCGTGTTGATCGGCAAAAGCGTAGAGCTGGCGCGTAAGGCGCGTGAAGCGTATCTGGCGGAAAATCCGCATGCGGGCACGCTGCTGGTGGCGGGGTCCGTTGGGCCGTATGGCGCCTATCTGGCGGATGGCTCTGAGTATCGCGGAGATTATGTGCGTCGCGCCGAAGAGTTTACCGCGTTTCATCGTCCGCGCATTGAGGCGTTGCTGGATGCGGGGGCGGATCTGCTGGCTTGCGAAACGCTACCCTCCTTTGAGGAGATCAAGGCGCTGGCAG
The DNA here is from genome assembly GCF_013391025.1 of Enterobacter sp. SECR19-1250. NCBI lineage: Bacteria > Pseudomonadati > Pseudomonadota > Gammaproteobacteria > Enterobacterales > Enterobacteriaceae > Enterobacter > Enterobacter sp. SECR19-1250. The sequence goes on from NZ_JACASJ010000084.1 coordinate 3,850, forward strand.
CACTTGTGGCTGAGTATCCCCGCGCCCGGGCATGGTTCTCGTTTACCCTGCGCGACAGCGAGCACCTGAGCGACGGGACACCGCTGCTGGAAGTTGTCGCGGCCCTGAAAGATAATTCGCAGGTCGTGGCGCTGGGCATCAACTGTATCGCGCTGGAAAACACCACCGCGGCGCTGAAACACCTGCACAGCCTGACGGCACTGCCGCTGGTGGTCTATCCGAACTCGGGCGAGCATTATGATGCGGTGACCAAAACCTGGCACCATCACGGTGAAGCGTGCGAGACGCTGGCGGGGTATTTGCCCCAGTGGCTGGAGGCCGGTGCCAGATTAATCGGTGGATGCTGTCGCACCACGCCGAAAGATATTGCTGAGCTTAACGCGCAGCGCTGAAGCCCTCACCCTGACCCTCTCCCACAGGGAGAGGGAAAAAAACAACCGCACAAAACCAACTATCCTTTCCCGCTTTTTTTCTAAAAACGAATCGTTATTAGCGATTCGTTTTAATTCCTTTATCAAAATTCCCGCGCCGGAAATACTGCCCTCATAACAACAAGGGGAGCAGACAGGATGGCAATTACATCGCGAATTACATTACTCGGCGCGCTGGCGCTGTGGGCATTTCAGGCGCAGGCGGTGGACGTCACCGTTGCGTATCAGACCTCCGCAGAGCCTGCGAAAGTCGCGCAGGCGGATAACACCTTTGCCAAAGAGAGCGGCGCAAACGTCGACTGGCGTAAGTTCGACAGCGGGGCGGCCGTGGTGCGTGCGCTTGCGTCCGGCGACGTGCAGATTGGTAACATCGGCTCCAGCCCGCTGGCGGTAGCGGCCAGCCAGCAGGTGCCGATTGAAGTTTTCCTCCTCGCTTCACAGCTGGGCAACTCCGAAGCGCTGGTGGTGAAGAAAAACATCACCAAACCGGAAGACCTGATCGGCAAGCGCATCGCCGTGCCGTTCATTTCGACCACTCACTACAGCCTGCTGGCGGCGCTGAAACACTGGGGCATCAAGCCAGGCCAGGTGCAAATCATTAATCTGCAGCCACCGGCGATTATTGCGGCCTGGCAACGCGGCGATATTGATGGCGCATACGTCTGGGCACCGGCTGTCAATGAGCTGGAAAAAGACGGCACCGTGCTGACCGACTCCGAAAAAGTGGGCCAGTGGGGCGCGCCAACGCTCGACGTGTGGGTGGTGCGCAAAGATTTTGCTGAGAAACATCCTGAGGTCGTGAAGGCCTTTGCCAAAAGCGCCCTCGACGCTCAGCAGCCCTATATCAGCAACCCGGATGCATGGCTGAAGCAGCCTGCCAATCTCGAAAAACTGTCCCGTCTGAGTGGCGTGCCGCAAGCGGACGTTCCGGGGCTGGTGAAAGGTAATACCTATCTCACGCCTGCCCAACAGGTACAACAGCTGACCGGACCGGTAAACAAAGCGATTGTCGATACCGCCACGTTCCTGAAAGAGCAGGGCAAAGTGCCTGCGGTGGCGGCGGACTACAGCCAGTACGTGACCGATCGCTTCGTGAAATAAGGGGGCTGCGATGCTGAATATTACAAATCTGTCTGCTGATTACGGTGGCAAACCGGCCCTGGAGAACATCAACCTGACGCTGGACAGCGGTGAGCTGCTGGTTGTGCTTGGCCCGTCCGGGTGCGGGAAAACCACGCTGCTGAATCTGATTGCCGGGTTTGTGCCATATCAGCATGGCTCCATTCAACTGGAAGGGAAAAAAGTGGAAGGCCCGGGCGCTGAGCGTGGGGTGGTCTTTCAGAACGAAGGTCTGCTTCCCTGGCGCAACGTGCAGGAAAACGTGGCGTTTGGGTTGCAACTGGCGGGCGTAAGCCGCGAGCAACGGCTGGCAACAGCACGGGACATGCTCAAAAAGGTCGGTCTTGAAGGGGCTGAAAAACGGTTTATCTGGCAGCTTTCCGGCGGCCAGCGTCAGCGGGTTGGTATTGCCCGCGCGCTGGCGGCCAATCCGCAGCTTTTGCTGCTGGATGAGCCGTTCGGGGCGCTGGATGCCTTTACCCGCGAGCAGATGCAAACCCTGCTTTTACGCCTGTGGCATGAAACGGGTAAACAGGTGCTGCTGATCACCCACGATATCGAAGAGGCGGTGTTTATGGCGACCGAGCTGGTGCTGTTGTCCCCTGGCCCGGGGCGCGTGCTGGAGCGGCTGCCGCTTGAGTTTGCCCGTCGCTATGTCGCGGGGGAGCCGGTGCGCAGCATCAAATCCGATCCGCGGTTTATCGAACAGCGTGAATACGTCTTAAGCCGTGTGTTTGAACAACGGGAGGCCTTCTCATGAGCATCGTCTTCAGCGAGAAAACGCGACGCGCGCGCCCGGCCTTACGCTGGCCTTTCTCGCGCCAGATAACACTCAGTGTCGGCACGCTGCTGGTGCTGCTGGCGGTGTGGTGGCTGGTTGCCGCGCAGGCATGGATCAGCCCGCTGTTTCTGCCGCCGCCGGGGCAGGTGCTGGCAAAACTCATCACCATTGCCGGGCCGCAGGGCTTTATGGACGCTACGCTCTGGCAGCACTTAGGTGCAAGCCTGGCGCGCATTCTGGTGGCGCTACTGGCGGCGGTGATAATCGGCATTCCGGTCGGGATCGCGATGGGCTTAAGCCCGACGGTGCGCGGCATCCTCGACCCGCTGATTGAGCTTTACCGTCCGGTGCCGCCGCTGGCCTATCTGCCGCTGATGGTGATCTGGTTCGGCATCGGTGAAACGTCAAAAATCCTGCTGATTTATCTGGCGATTTTCGCCCCGGTTGCCATGTCGGCTCTGGCGGGCGTCAAAAGCGCCCAGCAGGTGCGGATCCGCGCGGCGCAATCGCTGGGAGCCAGCCGGACACAGGTGCTGCTGTTCGTGATTTTACCGGGCGCACTGCCGGAGATTTTAACCGGATTACGCATCGGCCTTGGCGTGGGCTGGTCAACGCTGGTGGCGGCAGAGCTGATCGCCGCCACCCGAGGGTTAGGGTTTATGGTGCAGTCGGCGGGGGAGTTTCTGGCGACTGACGTGGTACTGGCCGGGATTGCGGTTATCGCCGTGATCGCCTTTGGATTAGAACTGGGGCTGCGTGCGCTGCAGCGTCGTCTGACGCCCTGGCATGGAGAAATACAATGAGTGAACGTCTGACCATTACCCCGCTGGGGACATATATCGGTGCGCAGGTGTCGGGCCTGGATGTGACCCGTCCGCTGAGCGATAACCAGTTTGAGCAGCTTTATCATGCGGTGCTGCGCCATCAGGTGGTATTCCTGCGCGAACAGGCAATCACCCCGCAGCAGCAGCGCGCCCTGGCACTGCGCTTTGGCGATCTGCATATCCATCCGGTTTATCCGCATGCGGAAGGGGTGGAGGAGATTATTGTGCTCGACACGCATAACGATAACCCGCCGGACAACGACAACTGGCACACGGATGTGACGTTTATCGAGACGCCACCTGCAGGGGCGATACTTTCGGCGAAGCTGCTGCCGGAGACGGGCGGCGATACGCTGTGGGCCAGCGGCATTGCGGCCTTTGAGGCGCTGTCCGCACCCTTCCGTACCCTGCTGAGCGGCCTGCGGGCGGAGCATGACTTCAAAAAATCGTTCCAGGAGTACAAGTATCGCAAAACAGAAGCGGAGCATCAGCGCTGGCAGGAGGCGGTTGCGAAACATCCGCCGCTGCTGCATCCGGTCGTGCGCACCCATCCGGTAACCGGCAAGCAGGCGCTGTTTGTGAATGAGGGATTCACGACGCGGATTGTGGACGTGACGGAAAAAGAGAGCGAGGCGCTGTTACGTTTCCTGTTTGCGCATATCACCAAACCGGAGTTTCAGGTGCGCTGGCGCTGGCAGGAGAACGATCTGGCGATCTGGGATAACCGCGTGACGCAGCACTATGCGAATGCGGATTATCTGCCACAGCGTCGGATTATGCAGCGGGCGACAATTTTGGGAGATAAGCCGTTCTACCGTCCTTGAACCATCGCACCCGTAGGCCGGGTAAGGCGTAGCCGCCACCCGGCAATTGTGCACCGTTCTTGCCGGGTGGCGCTGCGCTTACCCGGCCTACAAAAAACCGCACATTTAAAGGTGCGCCTCAATATACCGCTGATAGCGGTTTGCCTTGAGGTAGCACAAGTCCACCAGCACCAGCCCGTCGATGCAGTTGTTGAACGCCGGGTCGCTGCCAAAATCGATAAACTGCACGCCGCCGGGTTCACACAGCTCGGAATACTGTTTGTAGAGCGGTGGAATACCGCACCCCAGATTACCGAGCAGGGATTTCAGCTTCGTCAGGTCATCCACGTAATCGACCCCGCCAAACTGCGCCAGCACGTCCGGCAGGGAGGCCGGATAAGGCTGACGTGACGCGGCTAAGGGATGTGTCGCCGGGAACCAGAGGCGGTAAAACGCCACCAGCAGATCCCGTGCGGCAGGCGGTAAGCCACCGGAAATCGAGACCGGGCCAAAGAGGTAGCGGTAGTGCGGATAACGTGCCAGATAGGCACCAATACCGGACCACAGATAGTCCAGACCGCGACGACCCCAGTAGCGCGGTTGAATAAAGCTGCGCCCCAGTTCAATACCGTGTTCCAGCACGTCCTGCATTTTATCGTCGTAGTGAAACAGACTGTAGCTATAAAGCCCTTCCAGACCGTGTTGCTCGACCTGTCTGGCAGTGGGCATAAAGCGATAGGCGCCGACGATCTCCAGATCGTCTTCATCCCACAGGATCAGGTGCAGATAGTCATCGTCGTAACTGTCGGTGTCCCGACGTTTACCGCTTCCTTCCTCCACGGCGCGAAACGCAATCTCGCGCAGGCGTCCCAGCTCGCGCAGCAGGGGAGCCTCTTCCTGCCCGTTGCGTTGCCATAGATAAATAGTTTTGCCATCGCTGGTTTTGCCCAGACATTCGGCCTGGGCCAGCTCGCGCTTCAGCGTGGCCCGGTCTTCCGGACGGGCAATGGCGCATTGGGTTTTAAAGACGCCAGGCACTCCCTTGCCAAGACGTATCACGTGCTGACGGCACTGCTCGGCCATCTCACGCGATGAAAGGGTTGTGCTATACCAGTGATGCCAGGCTATCTGCTGGCCGATCTTTATCGGTAGCTGGCTGTGGCGGCGGCGGAACATCTGCTGCATCAGCAAGAGCATCGATACGGTGGGGGACACCAGCGTGCTGGCATAAAAGAGCAGGCTGTTGTGTGCCTGAATATGCACCGGCAGCAGCGGTACGCGCAGCTTACTGGCGAGTTTAATAAAGCCGGGGTGCCATTTTTTATCGCGGATCCCTTTGCGCGTAGGACGGGACACTTCTCCCGCCGGGAAGAAGATCAGCACCCCTGCGTTTTGCAGATGCTGTTCCATCTGCATCAGGGACGTTTTTGCCGTTCTGCCGCCCATATTGTCCACCGGAATAAACAGTGAGCTAAGCGGTTCAAGGTGGGTCAGCATCCGGTTAGTGACGACTTTCACATCGCGCCGTACACGGGAAACGGCATACATCAGCGCCAGCCCGTCCAGCGTTCCTGTTGGGTGGTTGGCAATAATCACCAGCGGGCCATGTTCAGGGATTTGTTCGAGATCGCGGGCGGAAACGGTGCAGAGAATATCGAGGTGCTCCAGAACCTGCTCCACCATATCCAGGCCTTTCAGATGGCGGTGTGTCGCGGCAAATTGCTGGAATTCTTCTTCGTAGAACAGTCTTTTTAACAGACTTTTTTGCCAGGGTGCAGGCCTCGCCTGAGGCCAAAGGTCGTCGAGAACGCTATCGAGACTAAACATGGTTACTCCTCCTGCCGTCTTGCTCAGACAGTAGAAGGGAGAGATGTCGGTTGTATTGCAGTTTGGTGAAGATTAGCGCAGAGAGGAGGCCGGGTAAGGCGAAGCCACCACCCCGCGCTAAAGCGGATTAACGCAGAATTTTCTTCTCGGCCAGATCCAGCGCAAAGTAGCTGAAGATCAGATCCGCGCCAGCACGTTTGATCGCGCCCAGGCTTTCCAGGATCACTTTCTCTTCGTCGATCGCACCCGCCTGCGCGGCGAATTTGATCATCGCGTACTCGCCGCTCACCTGGTATGCACCCAGCGGCAGTTCGGTGCGCTCGCGAATGTCGCGCAGGATATCCAGATACGCGCCAGCCGGTTTCACCATCAGGCAATCTGCGCCCTGGGCTTCATCCAGCAGCGATTCACGGATGGCTTCACGGCGGTTCAGCGGGTTCATCTGATAGGTTTTGCGATCGCCTTTCAGCGCTGTACCGGCCGCTTCACGGAACGGACCGTAGAACGAAGAGGCAAACTTGGTGGAGTAGGACATGATGGCGGTATCAGTGAATCCGGCCGCATCAAGCGCCTGGCGGATCGCCTGAACCTGCCCGTCCATGGCAGCGGAAGGTGCGATGAAATCCGCACCGGCTGCTGCAGCTACCACCGCCTGCTTGCCGAGATTCAGCAAAGTGGCGTCATTATCGACACCGTGATCGCACAGCACACCGCAGTGGCCATGAGAGGTATATTCACAGAAACAGGTGTCTGACATGACGATCATTTCCGGCACGGTCTCTTTGCAGATCCGCGACATCCGGGCGACCAGACCGTCCTCTTTCCAGGCATCGCTGCCGGTAGCGTCAGTGTGGTGTGAGATGCCAAAGGTCATCACCGAGCGGATCCCCGCGTTGGCGATACGTTCGATCTCACGCGCCAGATATTTTTCCGGAATGCGCATCACGCCTGGCATGGCGTCGATGGCTTTGTAGTCATCGATCTCTTCTTCAACAAAAATCGGCAACACCAGATCGTTTAAGGTCAGTGTTGTCTCTTCAAACATAGCGCGCAGTGCAGGTGACTTGCGCAGACGACGGGGACGAGCAATTAAATCGGTCATGATATGCCTGACGTTTGTGGAACAAAGAAGGCTAGTGTACATGAAAGTGGAGGAGATGGTTTTACGAAAGTAGGCTTTTTGTTAATGCGAAATGGGGTTTGCGATGTTTCACATGGTCAATATATATAACCAACGTCAGCCTGTTTTTCACACGCTCGAGATATTGGTGCGATTTCTAAATTGAAGTAAATATATCATTAATAATGATCTATTATTCTTTATTATATTTTATATATTTATGTCAGATGATTTTAATTCGCTGTTTTTATAGTGTTTATTTATAATTTTTAATGTCGTTGCATTTTTTTCATGTTATTAGTCTGGATACGGACTTAATGGAATCATTCATTGAACCTTTTCGAAATGAAAATGCATAATTCCCTCCGCAATACAATGTTGCCAAATGATTTGATGGACAAACTTGCTTACGTCCCTGAGGAGGGATGACCCAATGCAAACATGGAAAAAGAAACTGGTTGTATCACAACTTGCATTAGCCTGCACCCTGGCTATCGCTTCTCAGGCCAATGCGAAAGATATTTCTGGTGCCACATATAATACCTTCGGATATGATAATACAGCATCAACACCCTGGTATTATGGCTACGCTGACTGGGATTACTCGGATGCCACCCACGACGGTGATATTTATCCGGTGATTAATAAGTCAACGGTGAACGGTGTTATTTCGACGTACTACCTTGACGATGGTGTCAATGGAAGAGCGAATGCGCTGAGCATTTCTAACAGCACCATTAATGGCATGATCACCTCAAAGTGCATGACCACCACGTGTGCTGATGGGGTTGATACGGACGGCACGACCCATACGCAGTACGATCGTTTTAGCCTGACCGTCGATCACTCCACCATTAACGATACCTATGAGCATTATGCGTATGATGTTCTGAATGGTGACAACACCGAAACCCACTATCTGGATACCTATGGACTGGGTAATGCGATTACGCTGGATGTGGAATCGGATATTGTTATCCAGAACAACTCCCACGTTGCAGGTATCACGCTGACTCAGGGTTACCATGAGCTGGACAATACCCCGTATGACGGCGTTGAAGGCGTTGCGGATAGCAGTAATGTCTTTACTAACACCCTGGTGGTCAAAGACTCTGTTTTGACCTCCGGCGCATACAGCGATCTGGGTACCAGCGGGTTCTATGGTCAAACCGCGAAGCCGAGCGACTACGGTGAAACCAACGCGACCGGCGCAGATGACGCGGCACTGATCGTCGCGGCCAGCGCGTCTGACAACGCCATGCAAACCACCGCCACCTTCGATCACTCTACCGTTACCGGCGATATCCTGTTCTCCAGCACCTTCGACAATAACTTCTACGAGAATGGCGACCCGGCAACCGATACCACCGAAGACGGTGTGTATAACCCAACCACCAACGGCTGGGATGGTACCGATAAGCTGGATGTCACACTGACCAACGGCAGCAAATGGGTTGGCGCAGCACAATCCAGCGTTGAAGCGATCGGCACCGCGCAGATGTATGGTGAGGGTTACAGCAGCGTTGACTGGAGAACCCTGTCTCCAAACAGCATCTGGCCTGATTCCACCTACGACACCAACGGTCACGTTGCAGGTGAAGAGGTCTACCAGAGCGGTCTGTTCAACGTCACCCTGAATAACGGTTCAGAGTGGGATACCCGCAAACTGTCTAACATCGACACGCTGGCAGTGAATAACCAGTCGCAGGTCAATGTTGAAAACTCTGGCCTGCTGGCGGATTCCATCACCCTGACCAACGCCTCTACCCTGAATATTGGCGACAGCGGTGCAGTGGCGACAGACAGCCTGTATCTGGACAACTATAGCCGTGCCGCGCTGACGGAAGAAACGGCTGAACTGTATGCCAACACCATCACCGTCGACAACGGTGCGGAACTGGCACTGGGCCTGGGTCAGGTGGACACGCACAACATGGTGCTGACCGATGGCGGTGTGCTGAACGTTGCCAGCCGTGACTACGTGCTGAACAGCGATCTGAACAACGCCCGCTTTATCACCAACGACAAGAGCAAAGCAGATTACGACTATGGCGTCGTGGCGCTTAACTCAGACGGTCATCTGGCGGTGAACGGTGATGTGGCAGGTAACTACACCGTGCGTATCGACGATGCGACCGGCGCCGGTTCTGTTGCTGATTATAAAAACAAAGAGATCATCCGCGTTTATGACAATAACGCAGACACTGCGGCCCGCTTTACGGCAGCAAACAAAGCCGATTTAGGTGCCTATACCTACCAGGCGCAGCAGAAGGGTGACACGGTTGTTCTGCAGCAGAAAGCGCTGACTGACTACGCCAATATGGCGCTGAGCATTCCGTCAGCGAATACCAATATCTGGGATCTGCAGCAGGATACCGTTGGAACCCGTCTGACTAACAGCCGTCACGGTCTGGCCGATAACGGCGGGGCGTGGGTGAGCTACTTCGGCGGCAACTTTGACGCTGACAATGGCGTTATCAGCTACGATCAGGACGTAAGCGGGATTATGGTTGGTCTGGATACGCAGATTGACGGTAACAACGCGAAGTGGATCGTTGGTGGCGCGGCAGGTTTCGCGAAGGGGGATATCAGCGATCGTACCGGTCAGGTTGATCAGGATAGCCAGACGGCGATGATCTATGCCTCTGCGAAGTTTGCCAACGATGTCTTCCTCGACAGCTCCCTGAGCTACACCCGCTTCAATAACGATCTCTCCGCGACCATGAGTAACGGTCAGTACGTGGACGGTAATACCACGACAGATGCGGTTGGTTTCGGTATGAAACTGGGTTATAACTGGAAACCAAACCTGTCCGGCTACGTCACGCCTTATGCGGCAGTGTCTGGGCTGTTCCAGTCGGGTGACGACTACCGCTTGAGCAATGACATGCGAATTGATGGCCAGTCTTACGACAGCCTGCGCTATGAACTCGGTGTCGACGCAGGGTATACCTTCAACTACGGCGGCGATCAGGCTCTGACGCCATACGTCAAACTGGCGTATGTGTATGACGATGCTGATAACAATGCGAACGTGAATGGCGACAGCATTGATAACGGCGTTGAAGGCTCTGCGGTGCGTGTGGGTCTGGGCACACAGTTCAGCTTCACCAAAAACTTCAGTGCATACACGGATGCCACTTACCTGGGCGGCGGTGACGTTGACCAGAACTGGGGCGCCAATTTGGGTGTGAAATATACCTGGTAAAGTATAAAAGCGGGGGAATATATCCCCCGCTTTGTCATCTAAAAAAAATAATATTGAACCGACAAATACGGATGTCCAGAGGTCTGCATGAAAGTTAATGCGAAACCACTTTCTGAATTAAGCCGGCTCGAACAGTGTTTGAAAGTAGCCAGTACCCCATTTAAATCTGCTCCCCAGCAGATTATTTCAAATGATGATAATGATGAACCCAGCACCTTTGTATTACAGACCGGTGTTATTGAAATCTATCGCCGTTCTGACGAGTTGCTGATTGGCATTGCCACCGCGCCCTTTATTCTGGGGCTGACTGCAGGCATGCTTGATTACAGCAAGGAATATCGGGTCGTTGCCAAAAATCCGTGCACAGGCTTTTATTTGCCTGCTTCGACCTCTCTTCAGCTTATTCAGCAAAGTTCGCTCTGGAAAGAAGCTTTCTGCTGGCTGTCCTGGATTAAATCCCTTCTGGAAAAACGGGACCGGCAACTGGTAGGAAATAACTCCTATCATCAGATCCGCGCCATGCTGCTGAACATGGCCGAATGGGATGAAACCCTGCGCTCAAAAATTGGTGTGATGAATCATATTCAACAAAGTACGCGCATTTCGCGTTCGGTCGTTGCAGAGGTGCTCGCTGCGCTTCGACAGGGTAACTACATCAATATGAGCCGGGGCAAACTGGTTAGCATCAACCGTTTGCCCACGGAATATTAAGGCTGGACGGAGGCGGTAAGCACCTGGGCTTTATTGGCGCTGAGCTCAGCCACTAAGTTATTGATCCCATCGCTCATATTGACGAAACGGGTATTTGGCGAGCGGGTGACCACCACAAAAGCGCCCACGTTGGACTGGGGGATCATTGCCATATAGGTAATGAATCCTCCACCGCCACCCGTTTTCTGAATAATGCCCGGACGGCCATTTTTAGGTGCCATATATACCCAGCCCAGACCGAGGGCGTCGGCTTTGCCCGGCACGTCCATACCTATCACGCGGTGCAACTGGCTGCGCTGGTAAATCAGCGTCTGCATACGGTCGGCCTGATGGCTACGTGAGTAGAAGTCTGATGAGAGGAACTGCTGCATCCAGCGCATCATGTCGCCAGGGGTGGAATAAACCCCGCCGCTGCCGATGGCTGCCAGCGTGTTGTTACACGGGCTGGCACCTTTTTCGGCGACCATCAGACGGCGGCACTGATCCGGTGATGGGGTGAAGGTGGTGTCCTTCATGCCCAGCGGGCGCGTGATCTGCTCTTCAAATAGCTGCGTATACGGTTTGCCCGCTGCCGTCGACAGCGCATCGGCCAGCAGGTCAAACGCCAGGTTGGAGTAAGAGGCCTGAGAACCGGGCGCGGACTTCAACGTGGCTTTGCTCAGGTAGTTCCAGCGCTGTTCACGCGTTGGCCAGACAAAAACGTCGCGATGCGCCGCACCCCCTGGCTGTTCGCGAGGCAGGGCGCTGGTATGCGTTGCCAGGTTGACCAGCCTTATCGGCGTCCCCTGATACGTCGGGACACGTGCGCCCGGCGGAGCATACTTGCTGAGCGGATCGTCGAGTTTCACCACGCCCTGGTCCAGCAATTTCACCAGCATTTCGCTGGTCATCAGCTTGGTCAGGGACGCGATGCGGATGACGGAATCCAGCTGCGGATGAACATTATTACCGGGACGCGTTTCACCGAAACTGCGAAACACGCGCTGATTACCGTCGATGACGACCATCGCCATTCCCGTCGCGCCGCTGCCGTAATAAATCAGGTTCGCGTAGCGATCGGCAATATCTGATGCCAGAACGGGCGCCGTCAGCGGTTGGGCTGCCTGGGCGGTTGAGAAGCTCACCGCACACAGCGCGGCGAAAAAGAGCAGACAACGTTTCAACGAAAAGCATCCATAGTGTGAATAAGGAAAGTAATGGGTATTTATACTACTAAACCGTACGGTGCAATGCCCCGAATTACATAACGATAACCAGAAAAACGTAACTGCGAGTAAATCAGAAGAATTTACTTACTGTCAGTCTCCCATTTTGTGACATCGGCCTTATGATAGAGGGCTGTGTTACTCAATCTTGCGGAGAAGAGTATGTCCGGAAAGCGTGTGGTTATGGTTGTCGATATGCAGCAGGGGGTGTTCGAAACGCCTCGTCATCAGCGTGAAAAATGTGTTTCATTGATCAATCAGCTTACGCAGGCAGCCGATCGGGTGATTTTTATTCAGCATACCGAGCCCGGCGGTCTGGAAGAGGGCAGTGACGGGTTTGCCTTGCTGCCAGAACTGCATCAGCCTGCTGATGCCCTCTACGTGACCAAGACGGCCTGCGATGCGTTCTATAACACCTCGCTTGAAACGCTGCTCCGCGAGCAGGGGATCCGGGAGTTTGTCATCTGCGGTTGCGCTACTGATTACTGTGTCGATGCCACGTTCAAGAATGGCGTCAGCCGGGGCTACTACATCACCGTGGCGGAGGATGCGCATACCACCGCGAATCGCCCGGCGGCCGAAGCCCGCATTCTGATTAACCACTACAACGACGTCTGGCGCAACTTCATTGCGCCCGCAAACCCGCCCGCGGTGAAACGCACCGAAACAATTCTTGAAAACTGGAAAGCGAACTAATAATAAACCCTCGGGTCTGACCTTTTTGCCTGCGCCAGGCACCTGGCCCAGGCAAGATTTTCGTGTGGTGATGTGTTGAGCACAGCAACAGCCATAACAACAAGAAGGATGTATCATGTTTAAGTCTTTTTTCCCAAAGCCGGGGCCATTTTTCCTGTCGGCATTTATTTGGGCACTGATCGCTGTCATTTTCTGGCAGGCCGGCGGCGGAGCGTGGTTGACGCGTATCACGGGCGCGACGGGCGAGGTTCCCATTAGCGCGGCGCGTTTTTGGTCGCTGAGCTATCTGCTGTTTTATGCCTACTACATGGTCTGCGTAGGGCTCTTTGCCCTGTTCTGGTTTGTCTATTCGCCACATCGCTGGCAGTACTGGTCGATTCTGGGCACGTCGCTGATCATCTTTGTCACCTGGTTTCTGGTGGAAGTGGGGGTGGCGGTTAACGCTTGGTATGCCCCGTTCTACGATCTGATCCAGAGTGCGCTGAGTTCACCGCATAAGGTGACTATCAATCAGTTCTACCATGAAGTTGGCATTTTCCTCGGTATTGCCCTTATTGCGGTGGTGATTGGCGTCATGAACAATTTCTTTGTCAGCCACTACGTCTTCCGCTGGCGTACCGCGATGAACGAACATTATATGGCGCACTGGCAACACCTGCGTCATATCGAAGGCGCCGCACAGCGTGTGCAGGAAGACACCATGCGTTTCGCCTCGACCCTTGAAGACATGGGCGTGAGCTTTATCAATGCCATTATGACCCTGATTGCCTTCCTGCCGGTTCTGGTGACCCTCTCGGCGCACGTGCCGGACCTGCCGATTGTTGGTCATCTGCCGTATGGCCTGGTGATTGCCGCTATTGTCTGGTCATTAATGGGAACAGGGCTGCTGGCCGTGGTGGGGATCAAGCTGCCTGGGCTGGAGTTTAAAAATCAGCGCGTTGAAGCGGCGTATCGTAAAGAGCTGGTGTATGGTGAAGATGACGCCAACCGCGCCTCGCCGCCAACCGTACGTGAACTGTTTGGCGCCGTGCGTCGCAACTATTTCCGTCTTTACTTCCACTATATGTACTTCAACATTGCGCGCATTTTGTATCTGCAGGTGGATAACGTTTTCGGTTTGTTCCTGCTGTTCCCGTCCATTGTTGCGGGTACGATAACGCTGGGTCTGATGACACAGATCACCAACGTATTTGGTCAGGTTCGCGGGTCGTTCCAGTATCTGATTAGCTCCTGGACCACGCTGGTGGAACTGATGTCCATCTACAAACGTCTGCGCAGCTTTGAACGCGAGCTGGACGATCGGGATCTGCAGGAAGTCACCAATACATTTAGCTAAAACAGGGAATTGCTATGTCTTTTGCCGTACCGCGTACATTATCGCTCTCTTTACTCGCCGCACTCGTGCTGGCGGGGTGTGCCGAAAAAGGGGCCGCCCCGCTTAAAAAAGGTGAGAAACCTGTAGATGTGGCGAGCGTGGTGCGGCAAAAAATGCCCTCTACGGTGAAAGACCGCAATGCGTGGGCCGAGGCGTTAGCGAAGACCTTTGAAAGTCAGAAAATTGCCCCTACCGAGGAGAATATCTGCTCGGTGCTGGCAGTGGCGCAGCAGGAGTCGATGTACCAGTCAGATCCGGTGGTGCCGGGGCTGAACAAAATTGCCTGGAAAGAGATCGACCGTCGCGCGGAATCGATGCATATCCCGGTGTTCCTGGTGCATACCGCCCTTAAAATCACCTCGCCAAACGGCAAAAGCTACAGCGATCGGCTGGACACGGTGAAAACCGAGAAACAGCTGAGCGCCATTTTTGATGATTTCATCAACATGGTGCCGATGGGGCAGAAACTGTTCGGCTCGCTTAACCCGGTGCATACCGGCGGCCCGATGCAGGTCAGCATTGCGTTTGCCGAGCAGCATACGGACGGTTATCCGTGGAAAATCGACGGGACGGTGCGCCAGGAAGTCTTCTCCCTGCGTGGCGGACTGTGGTTTGGCACGTACCATCTGCTGAACTATCCGGCGAGCTACAGCGAGCCGTTGTACCGCTTTGCTGACTTTAACGCGGGCTGGTATGCCAGCCGAAACGCGGCATTTCAGAGTGCGGTCAGCCGTGCCAGCGGGGTGAAACTGGCGCTGGACGGCGATCTCATCGCCTACGGCAGCAGCAAGGCGGGGACAACGGAACTGGCGGTGCGCAAACTGTCAGCAACGCTTGGCATGAGCGATAGCGACATTCGCCGTCAGCTGGAGAAAGGGGATAGCCTGGCGTTCGAGAAGACGGATCTCTACAAGAAGGTTTTCGCGCTGGCCGAGAAGAAGAGTGGAAAAGCGTTACCGCGGGCAATCCTGCCGGGTATTCAACTGGAAAGCCCGAAAATCACGCGTAACCTGACAACGGCATGGTTCGCCAAACGCGTCGACGATCGTCGGGCTCGTTGCATGGGACGTTAATGGCGACGACGCAGGCGTACGACTAACGCGACAACACCGAGAATCAGACAACCCGCGAGGAAGGGGACAAGGCCAAACAAGGTGCTCACACCCAAACCAATCTCAACCCGCGGGCGTCCGTTATCCTGCACCTGCATCAGATGTTCATAGACGCCAGGCGCGTGAACCAGCATGTTGAGAAGCTGGGAGCCTGCCCAGAAGCAGAACAGGACAAACAGGGCATACGCAATATTACCCGCAGTGGAGGTTTTTGGTGGTGTGCCGCCAAAAATCGGTTTCGACAATGTAAAGTCAGCCATAAAGACCTCCGGAAATATCACTCTGTTAATACGCTTCGCACACGGTGAGTTTGACAGGTCATAGCATTTGTCAATATCAGAATCGTGGTAATTTCCCCTGCGGAATTCTCCTGGATTGTCGATTTCTGCAGCACATCACAAATTCATTACTTAACTGAAATTGCGTCGTATTTCAGATTTTCCGCATCTGCCACAGACCCGATCGTAAAACTGTGAGAGGATGTCTTTTTTTCCTGCCGGAGTTGTTATGAAGCTCACGTCCAAACTACGCCGTGACTGGCACTACTACGCCTTTGCTATCGGGCTGATCTTTATTCTTAACGGTGTCGTGGGGCTGCTGGGGTTTGAAGCCAAAGGATGGCAAACCTATGCTGTCGGACTGGTGACCTGGGTGATCAGTTTCTGGCTGGCTGGGTTAATTATCCGCCGTCGCCCGGAAGAGGCGACAGCGGATGAGACGGAGACGGTGAAAAGAACCGATTAACCGTTTACGGAACTTTTGAGTGCGCTGTCAGCGGCATGACGCTCCAGCGCCAGTTCGATCAGACGGGTGATCAGCTCAGAGTAACCCAGACCGCTGGCCTGCCACAGTTTTGGATACATGCTGATGTTGGTAAAGCCCGGCAGGGTGTTGATTTCATTAATCACCACCTCATTATCTGGTGTCAGGAACACATCCACACGCGCCATGCCGCAGCAGCCAAGAGCCTGCCAGGCGTTGATGGCGATCGCCCGGATCTTATCGTTGATGGCCGGATCGATATTTGCCGGCACGACGACCTGAGCGCCTTTATCATCAATGTATTTCGTGTCGTAAGAGTAGAAATCGCTGTTTAACACCACTTCACCGCAGGTGCTTGCCTGTGGGAAATCATTGCCCAGCACCGCGCACTCAATTTCACGGCCTTTGATACCCTGCTCAACCACGACTTTGTGGTCAAACTCAAAAGCCAGACGAACGGCTTCGGTGAACTGTGCTTCGCTTGTCACTTTGCTGACGCCAACGGAGGAGCCCTGGTTCGCAGGCTTCACGAACAGCGGCAGACCCAACTGAGCGGAAATCTGGTTGAAGGTGTATTTATCGCGGTTGGCGCGGGTGAGTGTCACGAACGGGGCAACGTTCAGCCCGGCATCGCGCAGCAGGCGTTTGGTGACGTCTTTATCCATACAGGCGGCGGAGCCCAGCACATCGGAGCCGACAAACGGCAGGTTAGCCATGCGCAGCATACCCTGCAGCGAACCATCTTCGCCCAGCGTGCCGTGGACGATTGGGAACACGACGTCAATCTGAGCAAGAGCCTGAGCATTACCGGCGTCGATAAGTTGCCCCTTCACTACGCCAGGGACGGTGGCGACGCTGATTTCAGAAGGATTAAGGGCGATATGTGCCGGATCGTTGGCGTTTAACAGATACTGGCTCGCATCGTTCACATGCCACTGGCCCTGTTTATCAATGCCCAGCAGCACTACGTCGAAACGGTTTTTATCAATCGCATCGACAATATTTTTTGCCGACTGCAATGAAACCTCGTGCTCCGCTGATTTTCCCCCAAAGACAATACCTACGCGCTGCTTTGCCATCTTACTCTCTTCCAGTCTGACGAAAAGCCAATAACATACCACGATGCCCTGCGGGTTTCGCGACCTTCTGCCATAATGTTTTGGGAGTAAAGAGGGGGGAGTGTGAAAGGCAAAACGTTGCTGATCGTTTTCATTCTGGTGGCAGTCGCAACGGTGGGTTACCGCTGGTTGCCGTCTCACTACAACCCTTTTACGCCACTCTCGCTTGACGACCCGCCAGGCCCAATCACTCAGTACAAACTGCGGCGCCTTACCCCCGAGGCGTGTGCCAGCCTGTTATCGCAGGCCAATCAGAAGGCCCTTATTCGCACACAGCCTGTCGCCGACAGCGCCGGAGCATGCCCCCTTCACAACGTGGTGCGCGTTCGTGACTTCGGACCGGTCAGCCTGAACAGCAGCTTTCTTGCCAGCTGCCCGCTGGCGCTGAGTTCTGCACTGTTTGTCAGCCAGCAGGCCCGGCCACTCACCAGAACCTGGAACGGAAGCGAGCTGGTGCGCATTGAGCACCTGGGCAGCTACGCCTGTCGCAATATTTACCACCGCCCTGATGCAAGACGCAGCGAACATGCCACGGCAGAGGCGCTGGATATCAGCGCGTTTCGGCTGGCGAACGGTGAACGGGTCACCATTCTGCACGGCTGGAGATCGACCAAAACGCAGCCGTGGCTACAGGCGCTGCTGACGGCGAGCTGCGGCTACTACGGGAACGGCCTGGGGCCGGAGTATAACGCGGCGCACGCCAACCATTTCCATCTGGGAATGCGCGGCTTTGGACTCTGCCGCTAAAGCATAATCTTCCGCCAGAAATTGGATGATTTGTGACATATTTCACAAATATGATGACTGGGAAGATAAAACACCAAAGTCAGCAAGGCCGCATCTCTGGCACGGCGTAGATGCCTGTAACTTGCTAATCTGTCGGCGCATTTGCCTAAAAATGAAGACTATTTCTTTTATGGAATCCTGGAAAGTTAACCTCATCTCGGTCTGGTTCGGGTGTTTCTTCACCGGGCTGGCCATCAGCCAGATTTTGCCCTTTCTGCCGCTGTACGTCTCGCAGCTGGGTGTGACCTCGCATGAAGCCCTCTCCATGTGGTCGGGGCTGACGTTCAGCGTGACGTTTCTGGTTTCCGCCATTGTGTCACCCATGTGGGGGAGCCTGGCGGATCGAAAAGGGCGCAAACTGATGCTGCTGCGCGCTTCGCTGGGAATGGCAATAGCCATCCTGCTGCAGGCCTTTGCCACTAACGTCTGGCAGCTGTTTATCCTACGGGCGATCATGGGGCTGACATCCGGCTATATTCCGAACGCCATGGCGCTGGTCGCTTCCCAGGTGCCGCGTGAACGTAGCGGCTGGGCGTTGAGTACGCTCTCCACCGCGCAGATCAGTGGCGTTATCGGCGGCCCGTTGTTAGGCGGCTTTCTGGCCGACCACGTAGGGTTGCGCGCCGTCTTCTTCATTACCGCTATCCTGCTGGTGATCAGTTTTCTGGTGACGCTGTTTCTGATCAAGGAGGGGGGACGTCCGGTGGTCAGTAAATCCGAACGCCTGAGCGGCAAAGCGGTCTTCGCCTCGCTGCCGTATCCCGGGCTGATGATAAGCCTGTTCGTAACCACCATGGTGATCCAGCTCTGTAACGGTTCGGTAGGCCCGATTCTGGCGCTGTTTATAAAATCGATGGAGCCAGACAGCAGCAATATTGCGTTTCTCAGCGGGATGATTGCTGCCGTGCCGGGCGTATCGGCGTTAATCTCTGCGCCGCGGCTGGGAAAACTGGGCGACAGGATCGGTACGGCGCGTATCCTGATGGCCACGCTGATTTTTGCCGTGGTGCTCTTTTTTGCGATGTCGTTCGTCACCTCACCGCTTCAGCTCGGCGTGCTGCGATTCCTGCTCGGCTTTGCCGATGGCGCCATGTTACCTGCGGTGCAGACCTTGCTGGTGAAATATTCAAGTGACCAGGTGACAGGCCGTATTTTTGGCTGTAACCAGTCATTTATGTATTTAGGGAAGGTGCGAACAAGTTCCTGATATGAGATCATCATATTCATCCGGAGCG
>NZ_JACASJ010000085.1:0-22204 GCF_013391025.1 Enterobacter sp. SECR19-1250
ACACAACCCGCTACGGGGGAGACTTACCCGAAATCTGATTTATTCAACAAAGCCGTTTCTAACGTGTCGTTGTAAAACCAGTAGTGCGCAATTGCCGTCATCTTTTTATCAGTGACAAGAATCAGTCTCATGTTTTTGAACTGATCTAACCAGTTTTCAGATAAAAAATAATTGATGTTTTTATGACTGAAGTCGATGATGACAACCGGCTGCGAAATATATTTATCATTTACCTCGCCAAAGTGATGACGAATGCCTTCAACCAAAAAGGTGTTATTATCAGGCCAGATATAATATTCAAGCGCGTGGCAATCACGGTTTTGGCCATCTTCAGACGTATTAAAGCGGCATTGCTTTTCGCAACCATAACAACGCATGTCAGGGGTATGACAAACAGGTTGTCCACCTGTATGAGATAAATAGCCAGGATTGTTAGTTGCACAGTACATATTATACCTCACACGCGATGTTTTCTTACGTTAATGATATTAAGCCGGAGTCTGACAAACGCCGTCGTTCTTTAGGAATAATCATATGCTGGACCAGGCAATAATCTTAATTAAATAGTCTGAACTGACTATTATGAATGCGATTTAAGAACTAATTTTATATAAAACAAGGGGTTGTATAAGTTCTTAAATGAGAGTGAGATTCATTTATTTTGATCTAAAATGCTGTAATTGTTGTTTTTTGGTTAATTTTTGGCAGAGTCGTTTACTTTCTGAAATACCGGGTGAGGGACACGGTTTAATAAGCCGAAAAAGCACGGGCTTTATTAACTAAAGTAAGCGGTGTGGAGCAATAAAATACGCATTTAAATATAGCCGCAGAAAATAGTTGTCCTGTTTATAAAGCGTATTATTTACCTGTTTCTTGTGACTCGTCGTCCGTTATATCAGTGCCCGGCGTTACCAACCGGCGGCATCGTTGCCTCTTTTATCGGTTACATAATCTTTAGTTAACAAATAATATACATAAACAGTGCATTTATTTAACATTTGATCGTTTATGGTGCATTTGTCGCACTGTTTTTGTGCAGTGAACGGGATGGCTAATGTGCTGGCGCAACGTTTGACGTGCCAATTCGTTTTTGATGTTCTGCTTATAAATTAACAGGTTATCACCCTTTACACTGCGAAATTTTGAACCAATATAAAATTGGTTCGTTTATTGCTTAATCATTAGCACGATAAGTAGCGCCTCATATCAATAACTTATCGTTAATAACAATAAAGTCATGATGAAAGCGAGCGAACCAATATGGAAAAACCGTCACGGTTTCTGGCAAATTCCAGCACCGCGCTTGAACAATTGCGCGGTCTTATTCACCAGCACGAGTCAACACCAGGCCTTCCGCTGCCCACGGAACGTGAGCTGTCGGAAACTCTCGGCGTAGGACGACGTGAAGTACGTCGTGCGCTGGATGTGCTGGAAGAAGAGGGGCGGATCTGGCGTAAGCAGGGCAAAGGCACCTTTATTGGTCCTGCTGCGCCTGTGGAACCGCTGGCCCTTCAGGGATTGGTTCAGCAAACCAACCTTCTGGAAGTGATGGAAGCTCGTCTACAGCTCGAACCCGGCTTAGCCCGGCTTGCGGCACTGCGTGCCACCAGGGAAAACCTCGCGCTCATGCAGCGCATGCTGGAACGCATTGATAAGGTCAGCCCGGACGACCGCGATCTGAATGAACTGTGGGACAGCGCCTTTCACCGCGCCATTGCGGAGGCCGCAGGCAATCGCCTGATGCTCGGTCTTTTTGATGCCATTGATGCCGTCAGGCGTGAGCCAGGCTGGCAGCATTTGCGTGAGCTTGCCCGAACCCCCGAACGGGTCGATGTCTACAACGACCATCATCATAAAATCATGTCCGCGATTATCCATCGCCAGCCCAACGAAGCAGCGGCCGCCATGCGCGAACATCTGCTTAGCCTGCAAAACGCCCTGATACAGGCGATCCACCTTGAGGACGACATCACGCTATGACGACGATTCCGTTTAAGGAAGCCACTCCGGTACTGCGCCTGCAAAGCCTTAACGTTAAGTTCGCTGGATCGCCGGTGAGCGTGCTTGACGGTATCTCGCTGACGGTCAAAGCGGGTGAAACGCTGGCGCTGGTGGGGGAGTCCGGCTGCGGGAAAAGTATCACCTCCTTAGCGCTGATGGGGCTATTGCCCGCCAGCGCGCAGATTGTCAGCGGCGATATGCAGTTTCGTCGCCACGATCTGCGAAAGCTCTCCCCGCGGGAATATGCCGATCTCCGCGGTAACGAGCTGGCGATGATTTTCCAGGAGCCGATGACGTCGCTCAACCCCGCCTTTACCCTTGGGGACCAGCTCAGCGAAGCGGTTATGCGCCATCAGAACGTTTCGCGTGCGCAGGCGATGGATACCGCGCTGCAAATCCTGGAGAAGGTGCAGATCCCGGCGGCAGAGATGCGCCTGAAAGCGTATCCGCACCAGCTTTCCGGCGGCATGCGCCAGCGCGTGATGATTGCGATGGCGCTCATTAACCATCCGCGTTTGTTGATTGCCGACGAGCCGACCACCGCGCTGGACGTCACCATTCAGGCGCAAATCCTCGCACTGCTCAACACCTTAAAAGAGGAGACCGGTACGGCGGTGCTGATGATCACCCATGATTTAGGCGTGGTGGCGGAAGTGGCGCAGCAGGTGGCGGTGATGTATGCCGGGCAGGTGGTGGAGCAGGGGAGCGTCGAGGCCATCTTTGCCGATCCGCAGCACCCGTACACCATTGGTCTGATGGGCTCTATTCCGTCCGCGGGCGCGCGTAAAGGGCCGCTCGCCACCATTCCCGGCGCGGTTCCCCTGGCAGAATCCATGCCGAATGGCTGCCGCTTTGCGACCCGCTGCCCCTTTGCGCAAACACGCTGCCATAACGAAAAACCGTCGCTCGCGGCGCAGGGGGCTGACCATCTGGTCGCCTGCTTCCGCGTGCCGCTGGAACAACACATTGCGCTGGGAGAGATCGCATGACCACGCCCATTCTTGAAGCCCGTGACCTGAGCAAGCGCTTCCCCGGCCCGAAGAAACTGTTTACTCCAGCCCGCTTTGTGACGGCGGTGGATCGCGTCTCCCTCTCCGTGATGCCCGGCGAAACGCTGGCGATTGTCGGGGAGTCCGGGTCCGGCAAATCCACGCTCGGCCGTCTGCTGCTGCGTTTGCTGGCCGCCAGCGAAGGACGCGTGTTTTATCAGGGGGAAGAGATCACACACGCCTCAGGAGCTCGTCTCAACCAGCTGCGCCGGGAATTACAGATTATTTTTCAGGATCCTTTTGCGTCGCTAAACCCGCGCATGACGGTTGAGCAGATTGTGGGTGAGCCGCTGTGGCTGCATCAGGAGATGAAAAAAGCCGATCGTCACTATCGCGTTGCGGAACTGCTTAAAACCGTGGGTCTGCCTGCCGCCTGGGCGGCGCGTTTTCCGCACGAGTTTTCAGGTGGGCAACGCCAGCGCATTGGTATTGCGCGTGCGCTGGCCTCCGGGCCAAAACTGCTGCTGGGAGACGAGCCCGTCTCGGCGCTGGATGTTTCCGTGCAGGCGCAGGTGATCAATCTGCTGGAAAGCCTGAAGCATCAACTGGGGCTAACGATGGTGATTGTTGCCCACGGCCTGGCGGTCATCCGCCATATGAGCGACCGCGTGGCAGTGATGTATCTCGGGCAGATCGTTGAGCTTGCCAGCGTCGACGAGATCTTTGACGCGCCTCTCCATCCTTACACCCAGGCGCTCATCGCCTCTGCACCGCAGATGCAGCCGGGCGCCCGACGCGCAGCCCCGTTGCTGCAAGGGGATTTACCGAACCCGGCCGATCCCCCGTCCGGATGCCGATTCCATACCCGTTGCCCGTATGCCACGGATGAATGTCGCCTTGCCGAGCCCATTAACCAGGTGCTGGAAGGCGGACGCCAGATTGCCTGCCACCGCTGGCAGGAGATTAACCGCGATCGCAGTGTTATTCAGATAGCACCGCCGTCTGCCGCCTTTCTGCGCCGCCGCGCGCTGTTTGAACACGCGGCCTCTCACTCCTCCCTTCCTTCAAGGAACTCATGATAATGACAATGCGTAATTCTCTTTTGACCGTACTGGGAAGTGTTATGTTGCTCGGCGCGGCGCTGCCCGCCCAGGCTGAAAGCGTGCTGCGAGTAGGGCTGGGTGCAGACCCGGACATGCTCGATCCGCATCTGGCGCGCACCTATTATGGCCGCTTCGTTTTTGCCTCCCTGTGCGACAGGCTGGTGGATGTGGACGAAAACCTGAAAGTGGTGCCGGGTCTGGCGAAAGAGTGGACCTGGAGCGAGGATGGCAAAACCCTGACCTTCAATTTGCGTGAGGGCGTCACCTTCCATGACGGCGAAAAATTCGATGCGGCAGCGGCAAAATACAACCTCGACCGGGCGCTGACCTTAAAAGGCTCTCTGCGTAAAAGTGAAATATCGTCCGTGGAGTCCGTTGAGGTCACCGGCCCGATGCAGATCGCCCTGCACCTGAAAACCCCCGATGCTGCCCTGTTAATGCAGCTCACCGACCGCGCCGGGGCGATGATGGCCCCCGAAGCGGCGAAAAAGCCGGACTTTGCCGCCCATCCCGTCTGCTCCGGTCCTTATAAGTTCGACAGCCGCGTCTCCCAGGATCGCATTGTTCTGACTCGTTTCGACAACTACTGGAATAAAGACGCTTACCACTTCGACAAGATCATCTACCTGCCGATCCCGGATGCCTCCGTGCGTCTGGCGAACCTGCGCGCGGGCGATCTCGATCTGACCGAGGGCATTGCTGCCAGCGACGTTAAAACCGTCGAAGCCGACAGCAAGCTGGCGCTGGCGAAGGTGACCGGCCTCGGGTATCAGGGCATCACCTTCAATATCAATAATGGCAAGGTGCCAGCGAACGATCCGTTCAAGGACGCCCGCGTGCGTGAAGCGTTCTCTCAGGCCATTGACCGCGATGCGCTCAATCAGGTGGTCTTTGAAGGACTCTATACGCCTGCCAACCAGCCGTTTTCGACGGCAAGCCCGTATCACGTCAACCTGCCGGTGCCCCCGCGTGACGTCGACAAGGCGAAAGCGCTGCTTAAAGCCGCAGGCGTCGCGACGCCGCTGAATGTGAATCTGCTGGTGCCGAACAACCCAACCTCGCAGCAGGTCGGCCAGGTATTGCAGGCGATGGTGGCTGAAGCGGGCTTTACCCTGAATCTGCAGATGACCGAGTTCGCCACGCTGCTCGAGCGCCAGCAGAGCGGTGATTACCAGCTGAGCTTCTCCGGCTGGTCAGGACGCCCGGACCCGGATGGCAGCATCTACGGTTTTATCCACAGCAAAGGGACGCTTAACGACGGCCGTTACAGCAATGCGCAGGTCGATGAGTGGCTGACCCAGGCGCGTCTCAGCAACGATAAAGCCGTTCGCCAGCCGCTGTACGACAAGGTAGTGAAGCAGCTGCAAACCGACATGCCTGTTGCCTACCTCTACTTTGAGCCGCGTATTTTCGTCCTGAACAAAAGCGTGCAGGGCTTTAAGCCATACCCGGACGGCATCGTGCGTCTGGCCGGTGTGACGCTGGCGAAATAACCGTCCCGAGGAGAGACCATGCTGGAACTGATTTGCAAACGTCTGCTGCTGGCCATTCCGACGCTATTGCTGGTGAGTATGATGGTGTTCGGGCTGCAGAAGCTGCTGCCCGGCGATCCGCTCATCGCCATGGCGGGCGAGGAGCGCGATCCGGCGGTGATCGCCCAGCTGCGCGCTGAGCTCAATCTGGATGCGCCCATCCCGGTGCAGTATTTCCACAGGCTGACGCGCGCGCTGCAGGGCGATCTAGGGGTCTCCTTACGCACGCACGAACCGGTGACCGAGCTTATCGCCAGCAAACTGCCGGTCACGCTGGAGCTGTCGCTGCTGGCGATGATCATCGCCCTGGTGTTCGGCATCAGCATGGGGATCCTCGCGGCGGTGAACAAAAACAGCTGGGTCGATCACGGGGCGAACTTTGTGGCGATCTCCGGGATCTCGATACCGCACTTCTGGCTCGGGATCCTACTGATACTGGTCTTTTCGGTCAATCTGCAGTGGCTGTCAGCGTCCGGGTTTGTGCCGTTTAGTGAAGATCCGGTACAGAACCTGCGGACGTTGCTGCTGCCTGCCGCCGTGCTCGGCACCGGGCTGGCGGCCACGCTGATGCGCCATACCCGCGCCTCCATGATCGCCGTGCTCAAAGCTGACTACATCCGCACCGCGCGGGCCAAAGGGCTGCTGCCAAAAGCCGTCATTATCAAGCATGCGTTTCGTAACGCGCTGGTGCCGGTGATCACGCTCACCACGCTGCTGTTCGGCGAGCTGCTGGGCGGCGCGGTGCTGACCGAGCAGGTCTTCACCATTCCGGGATTTGGCAAAATGATCGTCGACTCGGTGTTTAACCGCGACTACGCGGTGGTGCAGGGCGTGGTGCTGATCGTGGCGATTGGCTTCCTGTTGCTGAACCTGCTGGCCGATGTGCTGTACGTTCTCATCAATCCGAAAATGCGAGGTTAACCATGGCGGAACTGACAACTCAAACCGTTGCGCCGGTTCTGCCCCGCGCGCAGAACCGGGTGCTGAAGAAATTTCTCGCCAATAAAAGCGCGGTGATCGGCGCGGTGATTGTGGGCTTCTTTGTGCTGGTGGCGCTGCTTGCACCGTGGATCGCGCCGTTCGATCCGGTGAAGGCGAATTTCCTCGCGGTGCGCAAAGCGCCCTCGGCGATGTACTGGTTCGGCACCGACGAGCTGGGGCGCGATATTTTATCCCGCATTATCTGGGGAGCCAGAACCTCGCTGATGGCGGGGTGTATGTCGGTAGTCATCGCCGTGGTCATCGGCGTGCCGCTGGGGCTGGTGGCTGGTTACTTTCAGAAGATGTGGGATGGGGTGATCTCACGCGTTATCGAAGCGCTGCTGGCCTGTCCGTTCCTGATCATGGCGATCGCCCTCGGGGCGTTTTTAGGCCCAAGCCTGACCAACGCCATGATCGCCATTGGCCTTTCCGCGATGCCGATCTTCGCCCGTCTCACGCGCGGCCAGGTGATCGCCATTCGCAACGAAGAGTACATCGACGGCGCGCGGGCGATAGGCCTGCCGGATCGCTGGATCATCATCAAATATGTCCTGCCGAACGTGATGTCACCCATTCTGGTGCAGGCCACGCTGGCCATTGCCTCGGCGATTATCGCCGAAGCCAGTCTCTCGTTTCTGGGTCTGGGGCAGCAGCCGCCAAACCCCTCCTGGGGCTCAATGCTTAACACCGCCAAAGGCTTCCTTGAGCAGGCGCCCTGGATGTCCGTCTTCCCCGGCGTGGCGATTTTCCTTGCCGTGCAGGGCTTTAATTTACTCGGCGACGGGCTGCGCGATGCGCTCGATCCGCGCCACGACTAAGGAGTCATGATGACCAAAGCGCTTGATTTTACGTCCGGTTACGCTTCACGACGCCCACCGATGATGGGCCATAACGCGGTAGCCACCTCGCAGCCGCTGGCGGCGCAGGCGGGGATGAAGATGCTGCAGCTGGGCGGCAACGCCGTTGATGCGGCTGTCGCCACCGCGATGGCGCTGACGGTGGTTGAACCCACCGGTAACGGGATTGGCAGCGATGCCTTCGCCATCGTCTGGGATGGTGAAAAGCTCCACGGCCTGAACGCCTCTGGCCGCTCGCCTGCGAGCTGGCATGCGGATCTGTTCGCTGGCAAAACGGCGATGCCGGAAATCGGCTGGGATGCGGTAACCGTGCCCGGTGCGGTATCGGGCTGGGTGGCGCTGGCGGAACGTTTTGGCACGCTGCCGCTGACCACGCTGGCGCAGCCTGCCATTGAGTATGCGCGTAACGGTTTCCCGGTCTCGCCGCTGATTGGCCATCTCTGGCAGCGCGGTTATAACAAACTCAAAGACCAGCCGGGCTTTAGCGCCTGCTTCGCACCGGAAGGCCGCGCCCCGCGCGTAGGGGAGATCTTCCGTAACCCGGCGCAGGCGAACTCGCTGGAGCTGATTGCAAAAACCAACGGCGAGGCGTTTTACCGGGGCGAGCTGGCGCAGAAAATTGCCGCCTTCGCCAAAGCGCACGGCGCACATCTGACGGCTGAGGATCTGGCGAACCATCGTGTGGACTGGGTGGATCTGTTGTCGCGCGACTTTGCCGGCGGTTCGGTGCAGGAGCTACCGCCGAACGGGCAGGGGATCGCCACGTTGATTGCGCTCGGCATTCTGGAGCAGTGCGGCATTGAGCACCATCATCCGGACTCCGTGCAATCCCTGCATTTATCCATTGAGGCGATGAAGCTGGCGCTGGCGGATCTCGACCGCTACGTGGCGGATGAAGCGCACATGGAGTTTGCGGCTAAAGAGCTGCTGAGCGACCTTTATCTGAAATCGCGCGCGGCGCTTATCGACCCTGATAAAGCCTCGGATTTTGAGTACGGTTCGCCGACGCAGAGCGGTACGGTCTACATCAGCACCGCGGATGCCAGCGGGATGATGGTTTCGTTTATCCAGTCCAACTATATGGGCTTTGGTTCAGGGATTGTGGTACCGGATACCGGCATCAGCCTGCAAAACCGCGGCTGCGGATTTGTGCTGGATCCGAAGCACCCGAACGCGCTGGCGGGCAGCAAGCGTCCGTTCCACACCATCATTCCGGGTTTTGCGATGGACGGCAACGGCCAGCCGCTGATGTCTTTTGGTGTGATGGGTGGGCCAATGCAGGCGCAAGGGCATATGCAGATGGCGCTGCGGATCATGCTGCACGGGCAAAACCCGCAGGCGGCAATCGACGCCCCGCGCTGGCGCGTGGTGCAGGGCCGGGAGGTGATCGTCGAATCGACGTTCGATCGCAACACCATTGCTGCACTGCGTGAACGTGGCCACCACATCGTCGTGGAAGATCCGCTCCAGGAGTATAACTTTGGCGGTGCGCAGGTGATTTACCGGATGCCGGAAGGGCACTACGTGGCCGCGACGGAGAGCCGCAAAGACGGGCAGGCGCTGGTGAGTTGATCTTTTATCCTCCCTCTCCCTTTGGGAGAGGGTTGGGGTGAGGGGAAAATGTCACCCAATACTAAACGGATCCGCATCCTGCCATGCGGGGAACTTCTCGCGATACTCCTTCAGCGCCGTCAACGACAGCTCGGCATCAATGCGCGTCGCCTGATGCGGTTCGGCGGTGGCGATGATCTCGCCCTGCGGATTCACCACCCGGCTATCGCCCCGGTAGTGATGTCCGTTGCCGTCTGTTCCCACGCGGTTACACCCCACCACGTACGCCTGGTTTTCAATTGCGCGTGCCACCAGCAGCGACTGCCAGTGCAGGGAGCGCGGCGCAGGCCAGTTGGCGACATACAGCGCCAGGTCGTAATCGTTGCGGTTGCGCGACCAGACCGGGAAGCGCAGGTCGTAGCAGACAAGCGGCAGAATACGCCAGCCGCGCCATTCAAACACCACGCGTTCGTTGCCGGCTTGATAATGATGATGCTCATCGGCCATGCGGAACAGGTGGCGCTTATCGTAAAAATGGACCTTCCCCTCCGGCTCAACCAGCAGGAAGCGGTTCACCGGGCCGCGTTCCGTTTGCAGGGCGGCGCTACCGGCGATCAGCGCGTTGGTCTGCTGCGCTTTGGCGTGCATCCAGGCGACCACCTCATCCTGCGGCATCGACTGTTGTGCGGCTTCCATCGCGAAGCCCGTGGTGAACATCTCCGGCAGGACAATCACATCGCGCCCGGTAATGCCTTCCAGTTGACGATCAAAGTGGCGCAGGTTGGCAGGACCATCCATCCACACTAAAGGTTGCTGCAAAATAGAAATCTTCAGACCAGGCACAATTCAGACTCCTCAAACGACCCTTTTTGACACTGTAGCACGACATAAAGAGAAAAGATGGCAATAAAAAACCCCGCTCGTGGCGGGGTTTTTCAGGACGAAACGCGTTAAGCGGCTTCAGGTTTGCGGTGTTTCTCCGGCAGCTTTACCGGCTGTGTCGCCAGCTCATCCGGTTCGAAATCATCGACGTTAATGCTGCGCAGACGGCTCTCTTCGGCTTTCACCAGGAGTGCGGCTTCGCTGTTGTCAATGATGCCACCCGCCAGCGCCTGTTTCGCCAGTTCATCCAGGCGGGTAAACGGCAGGTTTTTGCCCAGCTGTTTACAGATCTTCTGGTGAATCGGGTCGGCGGCCATCACGTCCAGCAGCGCCTCTTCCAGCAGACCCACCGGGTTATGTGGCGTTGGCGCCAGATACTGACCTCGGCCGATACGTGAGCGGGTTGCGCTCGGTACCTGCAGGATCTTCGCCACTTTATGATCCAGCTTGTCAGACGGCGCCAGATGATGACGACCGGTCGGGAAGATCGCCACACGCAGGGCACCTGCCACCAGACGGTTAGGGAAGTTCACCAGCAGATCGTCAATCGCCTGCTCGGCCTGATACAGCGCATCCTGCACCCCCCAGTGCACCAGCGGCAGATCCGCTTCCTGACGGCCTTCGTCGTCGTAGCGTTTCAGTACCGCAGAAGCCAGGTAGAGCTGGCTCAGCACATCACCCAGACGGGCAGAGATGCGCTCGCGACGCTTCAGGCTACCGCCCAGCACCGCCATGGAGACGTCGGACAGCAGTGCCAGGTTGGCGCTCAGCCGGTTCAGATGCTGGTAATAACGTTTTGTCGCATCATGGGTTGGCGTGGCGCTGGTCAGCCCGCGGGTCAGACCCAGCCAGAAGCTGCGCACTTTATTGCTGCCTACATGACCGATATGTTTGAACAGCAGCTTGTCGAAGGCATCCACGTCGTTGTTCTGCGCGGCGGCCATCTCCTCCAGCACGTACGGATGACAGCGAATCGCCCCCTGGCCGAAGATCATCATGCTGCGGGTCAGGATGTTTGCCCCTTCTACGGTGATGGCGATCGGTGCGCCCTGATAGCCACGCGCCAGGAAGTTGCCTTCGCCGAGCATAATGCCTTTACCACCTGCGATATCCATTGCATCAATGATCGACTGTTGTGCGCGGTGGGTGCAGTGGTACTTCACAATCGCGGACAGTACGGCCGGTTTTTCACCCAGCATAATGCCGTAGGTAATTAACGACGCGGCGGCATCCATCACGTAGGCGTTGCCTGCGATACGCGCCAGCGGCTCTTCGATCCCTTCCATCTTGCCGATGGAGATTTTGAACTGACGACGGATGTGCGCGTAGGCACCAATCCCCATCGCCACCGATTTCAGCCCGCCGGTTGAGTTCGACGGCAGGGTAATGCCGCGACCAACGGACAGACATTCCACCAGCATACGCCAGCCCTGACCGGCCATTTTCGGCCCACCGATGATGTAATCAATCGGGACAAAGATATCCTGACCGCGGGTCGGACCGTTCTGGAACGGCACGTTCAGCGGGAAGTGGCGACGACCAATTTCAACGCCCGGGGTAGAGGTGGGGATCAGCGCACAGGTAATGCCCAGATCTTCTTCACCACCCAGCAGTTTTTCCGGGTCGGAGAGTTTAAACGCCAGGCCCAGCACGGTAGCGACAGGCGCGAGCGTAATGTAGCGTTTGTTCCAGGTCAGGCGCATACCCAGCACCTGTTCGCCCTGCCATTCGCCCATGCAGACCACACCGGTATCCGGGATGGCGCCTGCATCGGAACCCGCTTCCGGGCTGGTCAGTGCGAAGCATGGAATTTCCTGACCGCGTGCCAGACGCGGCAGATAGTGATCTTTCTGCTCTTTTGTACCGTAATGCTGCAGCAGTTCGCCCGGGCCTAAGGAGTTAGGTACGCCCACGGTGATCGCCAGGATCCCGGAGACGCCAGCCAGTTTTTGCAGCACGCGAGCCTGAGCGTACG
The DNA here is from genome assembly GCF_013391025.1 of Enterobacter sp. SECR19-1250. Taxonomy (NCBI): domain Bacteria; kingdom Pseudomonadati; phylum Pseudomonadota; class Gammaproteobacteria; order Enterobacterales; family Enterobacteriaceae; genus Enterobacter; species Enterobacter sp. SECR19-1250. The sequence goes on from NZ_JACASJ010000085.1 coordinate 11,872, forward strand.
CGGAGAATTCCAGACCGCCATACTCTTTTTTGATGATCATCGCGAAGAAGCGATGCTCTTTCAGGTATGCCCACAGCTCCGGCGGCAGGTCGGCCATTTCATGGGTGATGGCAAAGTCATTGGCCATACGGCAGGCTTCTTCTACCGGGCCGTCAATAAAGGCTTGTTCTTCCGCTGTCAGACGCGGCTGCGGGTAGTTATGCAGTTTTTTCCAGTCCGGGTTGCCCTGGAACAGATCGCCTTCCCACCAGGTGGTACCGGCGTCAATCGCTTCTTTCTCGGTGCGCGACATCGGTGGCATCACTTTGCGGAAACCTTTGAATACCGGCGCGGAGATCATCGACTTACGCATCGGGGCAAAGTTAAACGGCAGAAGGATGATGGCCAGCGGCACTAAAAGCCAGATATTCCAGAGACCTGCGACGCCAAGCGCAGCCGTCCAGGCCAGAAGAATCAGGCTGCTCAGGAATAAACTTACACGGTGATAGAACAGCACACCGAGCAGGACAACGGTTGCGAGAATGCTCAAAATCATCATAAAGAAAAGCTCCCTTGCTTGTAGGAGGTCTGACCACTTGTGATGATATGGTTGTAGTTGATGTTATTTCCTTTAGCAATGTGTTTACAAAATAATTACAACCTGGTTCACATTGTTCGTTTGTTTGCCGGCACGAAAACACAAAACGTCAGACGATTCGCATCCCTTTAGCTTCTCGCTTTTATTGCTATCCGGTACACTCCACTGTGTTATCTCATCAATACTGAAGGATTATCCTCATGTACCAGGATCTTATTCGTAACGAACTGAACGAAGCGGCGGAAACGCTGGCTAACTTTCTGAAAGATGATGCCAATATTCACGCTATTCAGCGCGCGGCGGTCCTGCTGGCCGACAGTTTCAAAGCCGGTGGCAAAGTGCTCTCCTGCGGTAACGGGGGGTCCCACTGCGACGCTATGCACTTCGCAGAAGAGCTGACCGGGCGTTATCGTGAAAACCGTCCGGGCTACCCGGCGATTGCGATCTCCGACGTGAGCCACATCTCCTGCGTGGGCAACGATTTCGGTTACGACTACATCTTCTCCCGCTACGTTGAAGCGGTTGGTCGTGAAGGTGACGTGCTGCTGGGTATCTCCACTTCGGGCAACTCTGGTAACGTGATCAAAGCGATTGCGGCGGCGCGTGAAAAAGGGATGAAAGTCATCACCCTGACGGGCAAAGATGGCGGTAAGATGGACGGTACCGCGGACGTTGAAATCCGTGTTCCGCACTTCGGTTATGCTGACCGCATTCAGGAAATTCACATCAAAGTGATCCACATCCTGATCCAGCTGATCGAAAAAGAAATGGTTAAGTAAGGCTTCGCTGGGGGGCTCCGGTGCCCCCCGCAGTTGTGGAGTGGAGGTAATCTATGTGCGAACTGCTCGGGATGAGCGCCAATGTGCCAACCGATATCTGCTTTAGTTTCACCGGGCTGGTACAGCGCGGTGGGGGAACCGGGCCGCATAAAGACGGCTGGGGTATCACCTTCTACGAAGGCAAAGGGTGTCGCACGTTCAAGGATCCACAACCCAGCTTTAACTCACCGATTGCCAAACTGGTGCAGGATTACCCCATTAAATCCTGTTCGGTAATCGCCCATATTCGTCAGGCAAACCGCGGCGAAGTGGCGCTCGAAAACACCCATCCGTTTACCCGTGAGCTGTGGGGCCGTAACTGGACCTACGCGCATAACGGGCAACTTACGGGCTATAAGTCGCTGGAGACCGGTAATTTTCGCCCGGTTGGCGAAACCGACAGCGAAAAAGCCTTTTGCTGGCTGCTGCATAAGCTGACAGAGCGTTATCCGCGCACCCCTGGCAACATGGCGGCGGTATTTAAATATATTGCGTCGCTGGCGTCTGAACTGCGCGAGAAGGGCGTGTTTAACATGCTGTTGTCTGACGGGCGCTATGTGATGGCGTTCTGCTCGACGAACCTGTTCTGGATCACCCGACGTGCACCGTTTGGCGTGGCAAAGTTGCTCGATCAGGATGTGGAAATTGATTTTCAGAAAGAGACCACACCAAATGATGTGGTCACTGTTATCGCCACGCAGCCGCTGACCGGCAACGAGACCTGGCAGAAGATTATGCCAGGCGAGTGGGTGTTATTTTGTCTCGGGGACCGTGTAATTTGATGCCAGCTGTGGGTGGACAACTTCGTGGCTCAGCGGTTTGCTGACCACATAACGGCCATCCACAACCGAGACGACAGGCGGCTTGTGCGTCTGCTCGAAATAGTCATAGCCCGGTTTTAGCTGTTTCCAGAAATCCGCGTAGTAAGAGTACTTGTGACGCGCCATGTTGGCATCGGTCATGCGGAACGGATAGATGCTGACCTGAACGTTTGACTGACCAAAGACCAGTGCGCCCGTGACAAACTGGAAAATCTCATCAATGCCGGAATCGGTCATCGCGTAACAGCCGATGGACACACAGGCACCGTGGATCATCAGATATTTACCTTCGTAACCGTGCGCACGGTCAAAGGCATTCGGGAAGCCGATATTAATCGCTTTATAGAAACGGCTATCCGGTTTTAGCTGGTTACGCTGAACGTTGTAAAACCCTTCCGGGCTTTTGAAATCGCCCTGACGCTGTTTTGGCCCCAGACCACCGGAGTAGTTACAAATCTTGTAGCTGTCGAGCAGCTGATATGTCTCACCCATTTTCACAAACAGGTCGAGTGTGCGTTCTTCCTTGAAGATTTGAATATAAACGGGGGATCCCATTAGCTGCTGTTTATATTCTTTGCTCACAGGCGTGGTTGAACTGTTGCTGCTGAGCAGCCCGGCAAACGACACGCACGGAATCAGGAGCATCGCAATGAACAATGCGATTTTACGCATACTACAAGTTCCTTGATAAAACTAAGACCAACTTGCCAGAACGGCAAAAGAGACCCGAAATCAGATTAATCTGTTAGGAGCGCTCACATTAGCACCGCTATAGATTTTCGCAAGAGCGGAGCTGTTAGTTTACAAATTAGTTTTACTTTATAACCCATCAAAATCGCGCTGGCTCCAGGAACTTTGCGTATCAGTTCGCAATTTGACACCTGCAGCTGAGTTTTATCTGCCCGGAAAACGCCGGAAATGGTACACTTCACGCCCTCAGAATAGTTGTTCACGGAAACTTGCTAACCACATGTTTAAAATAAGAAAAGGACTTGACCTGCCCATCGCAGGCGTGCCCGAACAGCACGTTTCGGCAGGCGCAAGCGTTCGCCATGTTGCCATTCTGGGCGACGATTACGTGGGGATGCGCCCCTCAATGCTGGTCCAGCAGGACGATCGCGTCATTAAAGGGCAGGCGCTCTTCGAAGATAAAAAAAATCCCGGCGTGATGTTTACCGCCCCTGCCTGCGGCACCGTTGTGGCGATCAACCGTGGCGAACGCCGCGTGTTGCAGTCGGTGGTTATCCGCATTGAAGGGGATGAACAGCGTGAGTTTGCCCATTATGAGGCCGCAGACCTCGCGGCGTTGAGCCGTGAAACCGTTCAGGCGCAACTGCTGGACGCCGGTTTGTGGACCGCATTTCGCACACGCCCTTTCAGCAAAACGCCTGTGCCTGGCACGGTTCCGGCCGCTATTTTCGTTACGGCAATCGACACCAACCCACTCAGTGCAGACCCGCAGCCGGTTATTCTGGCACAACGTCAGGCCTTTGATGCCGGGCTGACCGTTCTCACGCGGCTGACGCCCGGGAAAGTCCACGTGTGCCAGGCCAGTGCCGGTAAACTTGGCGGCCATCCGCAGGGACAGGTGACGTTTAATGAATTTGCAGGCCCGCATCCGGCGGGGTTGGCGGGAACGCATATTCACTTCCTTGAGCCGGTCAGCCTGACAAAACAGGTCTGGCACCTTAACTATCAGGACGTGATTGCCATCGGCAAACTCTTTACCACCGGTAAGCTCTGCACAGAGCGAGTGATCGCGATTGGCGGGCCGCAGGCGGCAAACCCGCGCCTGGTGACAACGCTGTTGGGTGCGGATATCAATGAACTGCTGGACGACGAAACCAAAGCGGGTGAAAACCGTCTGATTTCCGGTTCGGTACTCAGCGGCCGTCATGCCGTTGGGCCGCAGGCCTATCTGGGGCGCTTCCATCTGCAGGTGAGCATTGTGCTGGAAGGGCGTGAGAAAGAGCTCTTCGGCTGGGTGCTGCCAGGTGCAGAAAAGTATTCCGTCACCCGCACCACGCTCGGCCACTTCCTGTGTCATAAGCTGTTCAACTTCTCCACCAGCACAAACGGCGGTGAGCGTGCCATGGTGCCGATTGGCAACTACGAGCGTGTAATGCCGCTCGATATTCTGCCCACCGTGCTGCTGCGCGATCTGCTTGCCGGGGACACCGACAGCGCCCAGGCGCTGGGTTGCCTGGAGCTGGACGAAGAAGATCTGGCGCTCTGTACCTATGTCTGTCCGGGAAAATACGAATATGGACCGGTATTGCGCGAGGTGTTAACCCGCATTGAGCAGGAAGGATAACCATGGGCTTAAAACACCTCTTTGAAAAAATAGAGCCGCATTTTACCGAGGGTAAACTGAAGAAGTACTACCCGCTGTATGAAGCGACGACGACCATTTTCTACACGCCAGGTCTGGTGACGAAAGGCGCAGCGCACGTTCGTGACGCTATCGACCTGAAGCGAATGATGATTCTGGTCTGGTTTGCCGTCTTCCCGGCAATGTTCTGGGGCATGTACAACGTGGGGCTACAGACCATTCCGGCGCTGCATCATCTGTACGATGCTCAGCAACTGGTGCAGGTGATCCAGTCTGACTGGCATTACCGTCTGGCACAGTCGCTTGGCGTAAGTTTTGCCCCAGACGCGGGCTGGATCAGCATGATGACGCTGGGGGCGGTGTTCTTCCTGCCGATCTACATCACGGTATTTATCGTGGGTGGGTTCTGGGAAGTGCTGTTTGCCATTATTCGTAAACATGAGATCAACGAAGGCTTCTTTGTTACTTCCATTCTGTTTGCCCTGATTGTCCCGCCAACGTTACCGCTTTGGCAGGCCGCGCTGGGGATCAGCTTTGGTGTGGTCATCGCGAAAGAGATCTTCGGGGGAACCGGGCGTAACTTCCTCAACCCTGCGCTGGCAGGGCGTGCGTTCCTGTTCTTTGCCTATCCGGCGCAAATCTCCGGCGATCTGGTCTGGACCGCTGCGGACGGCTTCTCTGGGGCGACACCGCTTTCACAATGGGCGGCGCACGGCGGTGAAACGCTGGTGAACAATGCGACAGGCCAACCCGTGACCTGGTTTGATGCGTTTATGGGCAACATCCCGGGCTCCATTGGGGAGGTCTCCACGCTGATGATTTTGATTGGCGGGGCGATCATCCTGTTTGGTCGCGTGGCCTCCTGGCGGATTGTCGCCGGTGTCATGATCGGCATGGTGCTGACTGCCACACTGTTCAACCTTATCGGTTCCGCCACCAACCCGATGTTCTCCATGCCCTGGTACTGGCATCTGGTGCTGGGCGGTTTCGCCTTCGGCATGATGTTCATGGCCACCGATCCGGTCTCTGCTTCCTTTACTGACAGAGGGAAATGGAGCTATGGCGTGCTCATCGGGATGATGTGTGTCCTGATTCGTGTGGTCAACCCGGCCTATCCGGAAGGGATGATGTTGGCCATTCTGTTTGCCAACCTGTTTGCACCACTGTTCGATTATCTGGTCGTGCGCGCCAACATTAAGCGGAGGAAGGCACGTGGCTGAAATCAAAAATAACGACAGCATCGGCAAAACGCTGCTGGTGGTGCTGGTCCTGTGTCTGGTCTGTTCCATTGTGGTGGCTGGTTCTGCCGTGGGGTTAAAGCCGCGACAGCAGGAGCAGCGCGCGCTGGATAAACAGCGCAACATCCTGGCCGTCGCCGGGCTGATGCAGGAAGGGATGAGTGCAGACGATGTGTCGGCCGTCTTTGCTGAGCGCATCACCGCGCGTCTGGTGGATTTAAAAACGGGTCAACTGCTGGATAAAGATCCGGCGAAATATAACCAGGCGCTGGCATTAAAAGACCCGCAGATGAGCATGACGCTGGACGCATCTCAGGATCCGGCGGGCATTAAGCGTCGCAGCAATCTGGCCGAAATCTACCTCGTACGTGATGAGCAAAAACAGGTGCAGGAAGTGGTGCTGCCCATCTACGGCAACGGCCTGTGGTCAATGATGTACGCCTTTGTGGCGCTTGATACGGATGGCCGCACTGTGAAAGGCATCACCTACTATGACCAGGGCGAAACGCCAGGGCTCGGTGGTGAAGTGGAGAACCCTAACTGGCGCGCGCAGTTTGTCGGGAAGAAAGTGCTCGACGACAGCGGAGCGCCTGCGCTGAAGGTGATGAAAGGGTCTGCGCGTCCTGACGATGTCTATGCCGTTGACGGGCTATCCGGGGCCACGCTCACCTCCAAAGGGGTGCAGCACAGTTTTGATTTCTGGATGGGCGAACTCGGTTTTGGTCCTTTCCTGAAAAATGTACGTGAAGGAGCGCTGAACCATGGCTGATACGGGTGAACTGAAAGAAGTTAAAAAGGTGCTGATTGGCCCACTTTTAGCCAATAACCCGATAACGCTGCAGGTGCTGGGTGTGTGTTCAGCCCTGGCGGTGACCACCAAGCTGGAAACGGCGGTGGTGATGACGCTGGCAGTAACGCTGGTAACCGCGTTTTCCAGCATGTTTATCTCGATGATCCGCCACCATATCCCCAACAGCGTGAGGATCATCGTGCAGATGGCGATCATCGCCTCGCTGGTGATCGTGGTCGATCAGCTGCTGCGAGCCTTTGCCTATGAAATATCGAAACAGCTTTCGGTATTTGTGGGCCTGATTATCACCAACTGTATCGTGATGGGGCGTGCAGAAGGCTATGCCATGAAAATGCCCCCGCTGGCGAGCTTTATGGATGGCATCGGCAACGGCCTCGGCTACGGCGTGATCCTGCTGTCCGTAGGGTTCCTGCGTGAGTTGATTGGCAGCGGTAAGCTGTTTGGCATCACGGTGCTGGACACGGTACAGAACGGCGGCTGGTATCTGCCAAACGGCCTGTTCCTGCTGGCTCCAAGCGCATTTTTCATTATCGGTTTGCTGATCTGGCTGATTCGTACCCTGAAGCCAGAACAGCAGGAAAAGGAGTAACCGACAATGGCTCATTACCTGAGTTTATTTGTGCGCGCGGTGTTTGTTGAAAACATGGCGCTCGCGTTCTTCCTCGGCATGTGTACGTTCCTTGCCGTGTCCAAAAAGGTATCGACAGCATTTGGCCTGGGCATAGCGGTTACCGTGGTGCTTGGCCTGTCGGTGCCGATCAACAACCTGGTGTACAACTTTGTCCTGCGCGACAGCGCGCTGGTGGAGGGGGTGGATCTCAGCTTCCTGAACTTCATTACCTTTATCGGTGTGATTGCGGCGCTGGTGCAAATCCTTGAGATGATCCTTGATAAATATTTCCCGTCACTCTACAACGCGCTGGGGATCTTCCTGCCGTTGATCGCGGTGAACTGCGCCATCTTCGGTGGCGTCTCGTTTATGGTTCAGCGTGATTACAACTTCAGCGAATCAATTGTGTATGGTTTCGGCTCCGGGATCGGCTGGATGCTGGCTATCGTCACCATGGCGGGGATCCGCGAAAAAATGAAATATGCCAACGTGCCTGCAGGCCTGCGTGGCTTAGGGATCACCTTTATCACCACCGGTCTCATGGCGCTGGGCTTTATGTCCTTCTCCGGTGTGCAGCTATAAGGGCTAACTGATGGAAATTATGCTTGGCGTGGCGATGTTCACGCTGATTGTACTGGTGCTGTCGGGGTTGATTCTGGTGGCGCGCGCGAAGCTGGTGAATTCCGGCGATGTCATTATCGATATCAACGATGAACCGCAAAACCAGATCCGCACGCCAGCCGGCGATAAACTGCTGAATACGCTTGCTGGCAACGGCATCTTCGTCTCTTCGGCCTGCGGTGGCGGTGGCTCCTGTGGGCAGTGCCGTGTAAAGGTGAAAGAGGGCGGTGGCGATATTCTGCCCACTGAGCTGTCGCACATCACCAAGCGTGAGGCGAAAGAGGGCTGCCGTCTGGCCTGTCAGGTCGCGGTGCGCCAGAACATGAAAATTGAACTGCCGGAGGAGATTTTCGGCGTCAAAAAATGGGAATGCGAAGTTATCTCCAACGATAACAAAGCCACGTTTATCAAAGAGCTTAAACTGCGGGTGCCTGAAGGAGAGAGCGTTCCGTTCCGGGCGGGGGGCTATATCCAGATTGAATGCCCGGAGCACACCGTAGCCTATGCTGACTTCGACGTGCCTGATGAATACCGTGCCGACTGGGATAAATTCAACCTCTTCCGCTTTGTCTCTGAGGTTAAAGAGCCCGCGCTTCGTGCTTACTCCATGGCGAACTACCCGGAAGAGAAGGGTATCATCATGCTTAACGTGCGTATCGCCACGCCGCCGCCAGCGGTACCGCATGCACCGCCGGGCGTCATGTCATCGTATATCTGGTCATTAAAACCGGGCGACAAGGTGACCATCTCCGGCCCGTTTGGCGAGTTCTTTGCGAAAGAGACCGATGCCGAAATGGTATTTATCGGCGGTGGTGCAGGTATGGCGCCGATGCGTTCGCACATTTTCGACCAACTCAAGCGGCTTGGCAGTCAGCGTAAAATCAGTTTCTGGTACGGGGCGCGTTCGCTGCGTGAGATGTTCTATGACGATGAGTTCGAACAGTTGGCGCGTGAAAACCCTAACTTCACCTTCCATGTGGCGCTCTCCGATCCGCAGCCGGAAGATAACTGGACCGGCCATACGGGCTTCATCCACAACGTGCTGTATGAAAACTACCTCAAACAGCATCCTGCGCCGGAAGACTGCGAGTTTTATATGTGTGGTCCGCCAGTGATGAACGCCGCCGTGATCAAGATGCTTAAAGATCTGGGCGTGGAAGATGAGAACATCCTGCTGGATGATTTTGGAGGCTGATGATGCTGACGTTTCTGGCAACCTTCGCGGTCTTTGTACTGGTCATATTCGGCATGTCGTTAGGTTGGATCATCAAGCGCAAAAGCATTCAGGGCAGCTGCGGTGGGATCTCGTCCATTGGCATGGAAAAAGTCTGCGACTGTCCGGAACCGTGCGATGCCCGTAAAAAAAGGATGGCGCGGGAGCAGCAGCGCCGAATTTTGTAAATCGCGACGTAACGATAACAGCAGGCCGCATTATTGCGGCCTGCTGGCTTATTTAGCCCATGCTTTTGCGGCGGCGGGCGAGTCGACCATCACCGCATCCGCCTGCAGCGCCTCTGCCTTTTTATAATCTTCGGCGGTGTTCACGCCCAGCAAGATAACGTGACTGTTGCCCTGCGAGCGGAAACAGTCCATGGATTCTTTATCCCAGGTGAGGGTTGAGCGGGACACCCCTTCACCAAGGGTAAATTTCTCAACCACGTCAACGGTTCTGTTCAGCTCTAGCGCGTACCAGTACTCCTGCATCGTCTGCTCTGGTGGCAGGCACTGGTGGCTCAGCGATACCGTTACCAGCCTGGAGCGCGTTTCACTGCGGGTAACAAAGCGTGGGATTGCTGCCGGAAGCGAGGCAAGATAACGGTCCTCAGTAGAATAAACCCACACCCGACCCAGACTCTGGGTCTCATTAAGCACCGCAAGAAGCGCTTTTCCCATCGTGGCCGGATCGGCGTCAGGGGATTTGATATCTATATAAAACCGGGTTTGTGGCCAGGTTTCCAGCACGCTTTTCAGGGTGGGGATCGTCACCCCTTTGCCACGCCAGGGATGGGTTTCACCGCCCCAGCTCCAGCCAGCGTCAACTGCCGATAGCTCCGCAAGCGTGTAGTCCGAGATTTTGCCTGTTTTGTTCGTCAGCGCTTTTAAATCAGAAGGACGATACAGGACCGGAACGCCATCTTTACTGAGCTGCACGGTTATCCAGACTGCCTGAGCCTGATTCTCTAAGGCCAGTTTGATCGCTTGTACTGTGTTTTCTGGTGCGTCGGCTGTTCCGCCCCGGTGGGCAACGATCTGTGGGCCAGCGAAGCTCGTTCCCGTCACGAGCAGCAGAGAGAGCGCGAGTATTTTTCTCATGAATTTATATCCTTATTCACATAAAAAATTAATATATACAACAAGTTACGTGTTGTTTTTTGTATCATATTTTTATGACAAATAAGAGAAGGTAAATCTGCTGTCGCATTTTTTATACTTTGATATACTGTATATAAATGGGTCTTCCCTTGTTGTGGTGGCTGAAGGCATGATAATGGCGTATTAAATCGC
>NZ_JACASJ010000086.1:0-21560 GCF_013391025.1 Enterobacter sp. SECR19-1250
TGCGTGATCTGATCCTTCAACTCAGCAAAAGTTCGATTTATTCAACAAAGTCGCAAGTTCCAATTCCGCAAGGATCGCTGAAAGCGCCTCGCGCGGCTCTCCCTGAATTGCCTGCAACGGGAACGGCAAGCCGGGTGTTGCCACTTTTCCCCTCATTTCCGCCGCTGCCGCGATGACCCTTACGCTACCGTAACGACGGAACAGATCCCATAGCGGCTCTAACCGTTCTGACTCTGTACTTTTCCCCGAACGCGCTATCGCCAGCGCCGCTTTTGGGAACAACCCCGCGAGAACCGAATACCAGACGTCAAACCCGGCCTGCAAGGCTGAGGCTGCCCGCCAGTCACCGGCGATACCCAGTGTGACCGTATCAGGAAGCCGGGCACGTACCTGCGACAGGTCCTCCGGCACGCGGCCAAGCTTGATGGAGCCCACATTTGGCAGAGACGCGACGGCAAACAGCAATTCATCGCTAAACGCAAAACCGGTCGTGGCAGGGTTATCGTAAATGCACAGCGGTACGGAGAGCTGGCGGGTCACCGTTTCATAGAGCTTAAATACTTCCTCATCCGTTAATCGCTGGTACGACACGGGTGCCATCAGCACGCCGGAGACCCCGGCCGTTTGCGCGTCGTCAGCCAGACGCAGAATATCGTCCAGCCGCATTGCGCCGATGCTGACGATAACCGGTATGTTACCGGCATGTTCCACCGCACAGCGTGTCACCCGGGCACGCTCTTCAACGGTCAGATAGGCATAGCTCCCGGTCGAGCCAAGAATGCCCAGTGAATCCACGCCTGCCTCAACCACAGGAGAGAGCAGATGCGTAAAGGCCTGCTCATCAAACGTGCCGTTTTTCAGGGGCGTTAACGGAAATGCGCTGACTCCACGAAACATTTTTTATCCTCTTACAGGGTCAGTAACTGCCTGTGCACCACTGCACCCGGCATCAGACGTTGCAGGTTATCAATCAGATCCGCTCCGGCTTCTTCCAGTGCCGTAAGCGGCATTGACGGCAGACTTTCCAGAATAAACCACATGGTTTGCGCCTGACTGTCAAGACGCGTCCGTATACCCTGGCGCCAGTTCCAGCGACGGCAGGTAACACCGAGGTCGTCGCGCCAGATAACCTCGCCCGGCTCCGGGTATTCCACCACCGGCTGCCCCTCTTTGAAGGTATCAAACGGCTCGCTGCCGTCCGCCAGCGTCAGGCGCGGCGCGCCTGAATAAGTCGCAAGATTTTCTCCACCAACCGGGATGGCGTAGCGAATGCTCACCGCGTTGTAGATATCCACCACCGGATCGAGCGGTGGCAGCGAGCCGTCTTTTAAGACCCGCTTACGTAAGGCGGATGCCGAGCAGGGCGTACGTTTCGGTTTTGCGCCGAAGGCCTTAAATACCTCATCCCAGCCGGAAAGGTGCGCGTCAGCCCACGGCACATCATCATTAAGCATCTGCTGGCAGGCTTGCATGAGCACGGCCGGAGCGACTTCCGGGTGGGTAACCGGCGCAGCTTCCACCAGAATGCTCAGCGCCCGAAAGCCCGGGGCAATTGCGGCAAGGCGCGGGTCTATTGACGGCGTAACGAGAGACATAAATAATCCTGTATTGACTGTTTTATACCATGGTAGTGACCAATGACTGGAAAAGTCAATATAATGACTGAACAGGGTGCCGATATCGCCCAGGTAAGCCTGGCCGTAGCGAACCGCATACGCAACTGGCGTAAAGAGAAAAAACTGTCGCTGGATGAACTCTCGCGGCGTGCCAGCGTCAGCAAAGGCATGCTGGTGGAGATCGAAAAGGGCGCAGCCAACCCCAGCATCGCCATTTTGTGCAAGCTGGCTGCCGCGCTCGGTATCTCAGTGGCGGATATCGTTAACGTCTCCAGCGAGCCGCTGGTGCACGTTATCGAAGAAGCCGCGATCCCGGTGCTGTGGCAGGGGGAAAAGGGCGGACGCGCCAGACTGCTGGCAGGAACCGCGGGCCCGGATATGATTGAGCTATGGCAGTGGGAGATGCAGCCGGGAGAGCGTTTTACCTCTTCGGGGCATCCGGCGGGCACCTTTGAGCTGCTGCACGTGAACGAAGGCATATTAACCCTGACGGTGGACGAGACGGTTACGCAGGTTGCTGCCGGGGCATCGGCGGTGGCGAAAACGGAAGCCGCGCACGGCTATGCCAATGAGGGAAAAAAGGTGCTGCGCTTTACCATGACGGTGGCGGAGTTTCACCGATAAAAAGCAGCCCGGTGGCGCTACGCTTACCGGGCTGGTGTAGTAGGCCGGGTAAGCGCAGCGCCACCCGGCGTTTTTTTACGCCTCTTCCACACTCACGCGCAGTGCCGCCAGCGCTTTACGTGCCGCCTTCAGCACCTGCTCACACTGCTCAATGGTCAGCGTCAGCGGTGGCTCAATGCGGATGGTTTTGGAATTGTTGAGTGTGCCGGCCACCAGCACCCGCTGGCGGAACATCTCGCTCGCGAAGCTATAGCCGATTTCGTTATCAACAAACTCAATGGCCATCAGCATCCCTTTACCTCGTGCCTCCTGGATCAGATCCGGGTATTCACGTCCCAGCTGACGGAAACCGTCCAGCAGCATGTCGCCTTTCTGCTCCGCCTGCGCAGGCAGGTTTTGCTCCAGCAGCACGTTAATGGTGGCCAGCGCGGCCGCACAGGCCAGCGGGTTACCGCCAAAGGTGGTGGTATGCAGGAACGGGTTGTCGAACAGCACCGAGAAGACCTCTTCGGTGGCAACCGTCGCACCAATCGGCATTACGCCGCCGCCGAGCGCTTTCGCCAGACACAAAATGTCCGGCTGAACGTTCTCATGCTCGCAGGCGAACATCTTGCCGGTACGCCCCATGCCGGTCTGCACTTCGTCGAAGATCAGCAGCGCACCAAACTCATCGCACAGCTGACGTACGGCAGGCAGATAGCCCTGTGGAGGCAGGATCACGCCGCCTTCGCCCTGAATTGGCTCCAGGATCACCGCGGCTACGTCATCGCCGGTTTTACGGCATTCGCTGAGCACGGTGCGCATGGCATTAATGTCGCCGAACGGCACGTGGCGGAAGCCCGGCAGCAGCGGCATAAACGGTTTGCGGAAGGTGGATTTGGCGGTCGCAGACAGGGCGCCCAGGGATTTACCATGGAACGCGCCGCTGGTGGCGACAAAAGTGAATTTCCCGCGCGGCGACTGGTACGCTTTGGCGAGCTTAAGCGCCGCTTCGACCGATTCCGTGCCGCTGTTGCTGAAGAAGCTGTATTTCAGTTTGCCGGGTGTTAAGGCTGCCAGCGTTTTCGCGAGCATGGCGCGAAGCGGGTCGAGCAGTTCCTGGCTATGGAGAGGTTGTTTCGCGAGTTGATTCTGTACGGCGGAAACCACTACTGGATTACGGTGCCCCACGTTGAAAATGCCAAAACCACCCAGGCAATCAATAAACTCCTGTCCCTGGGTGTCGACAAGCGTATTCAGACTTCCCGCTTGCCACTCTACGGCTCCGTAATCCCCGCCGGCGGTAACAGATTTGCGATACTCCAGAAAACCTGGATTGACGTGCTCTTTAAAGTAATCGATGACCTCTCGGTTAAGTTGTTTCATCTCCTCATGATCAAGCGTTCGCTTCTCAATGAGATTCAGTGCGTGCGCGGTACAGGCAAGAGCCGAGGCGCTGGAAGGTAACCTGTTCAAAATATGCTCCCGGGGATCGCGTATCACATGATACTGCGTTAAGTATTGCAGGGATTACGCCACTTCAGCGGACTTAACGAAAATCGGGATAAACACCAGGTTAAAATAATGTTGCGCAATATTTAATCATGCCGATGTTTTCCAGACGGGATTTAGCGGTACGGAAAACGGGGGCAGGAAGACGTGGATGGGGTCAATTGCACCAGGGGGGTGCAGGCGGTGCGACTTAAGTGGGCGTTAACAGATCATCCTTTGCAGGTAATTTCATTGTGAAAGTATTTAAAATCAATCAATTATAAAATATCACAAAAATTGCGGTTTAAGTGAAATCTGCGATCTCCATCAAGTTTAACAACTAAAGATAAATTGTTTACCGCCGAAAAAACAATAAACCACAAAATTAACATTCAAATAACCTGCAAGGGATGCTCACGATGTCCTCTCCAACCTATGTCACCCAGAATGAATATCTTCTGGACGATGACACCACCTTAATGTCTACCACAGACGTCCACAGCTATCTGACTCATGCTAACGACACCTTTGTTCAGGTGAGTGGATATCATCTTAATGAGCTGATGGGTCAGCCGCATAATCTGGTGCGCCATCCTGATATGCCTAAAGCCGCTTTTGCCGATATGTGGTACACCCTGCAACAGGGCGAGCCGTGGAGCGGAATTGTCAAAAACCGCCGTAAAAATGGCGATCACTACTGGGTGCGCGCCAACGCGGTGCCGATGGTGCGCTACGGGAAGGTCACCGGCTATATGTCGATTCGCACCAAAGCGACGGCAGAAGAGATCGCCACCGTGGAGCCACTCTATAAGGCCCTGAATGCCGGACGCTGTACCAAACGGATCCATAAAGGGCTGGTGGTGCGTCAGGGCTGGTTCGGAAAACTACCGGCAATGCCGCTGCGCTGGCGGGTACGCGGCGTGATGGCGGTGCTCTTTGGCGCGCTCGCCGCCACGCTGGTGGCAACCTCAGCTGGCTGGGTGTCGTTGGCCGCAGCAGCGATAATGATGCTGCTGGGCACGTTGTTGTTTGAACAGCAGATTGTTCGCCCGGTAGAGAACGTGGCGCGACAGGCGCTGAAGGTGGCAACCGGCGAGCGCAATAGCGTGCAGCACCTGAACCGCAGCGACGAACTGGGCCTGACCCTTCGCGCGGTGGGGCAACTGGGGCTGATGTGTCGCTGGCTAATCAATGACGTATCAAGCCAGGTGGTGAGCGTTCGCGACGGCAGCGACAAGCTGGCGCAGGGTAATGAGGATCTGAACGACCGCACGCGTCAGACCGTTGCAAACGTGCAGCAGACCGTGGCGACGATGAACCAGATGGCGGCCTCCGTTCAGAGTAACTCTGAAACCGCCACCGAGGTCGATAAGCTCTCCGTAGCCGCCAGCAGTGCGGCGACCAAAGGCGGGAACGCGATGCAGACGGTAGTCAAAACCATGGACGATATCGCCGACAGTACCCAGCGTATCGGCTCCATTACCACCCTGATCAACGATATTGCCTTCCAGACCAATATCCTCGCCCTGAATGCGGCGGTAGAAGCGGCACGAGCCGGTGAGCAGGGCAAAGGCTTTGCGGTGGTGGCAGGGGAAGTTCGCCATCTTGCCAGCCGCAGTGCTAACGCCGCCAACGATATCCGTAAGCTGATTGATGCCAGCGCCAGCAAGGTACAGTCCGGCTCCGAGCAGGTACACGCCGCAGGACGCACCATGGATGATATCGTTGAGCAGGTGAAAAACGTCACGCAGCTGATCGCGCAGATTAGCCATGCCACCTCTGAACAGGCTACCGGGCTTTCGGAGTTAACCCGCGCGGTGGCTGAACTGGACAGCATCACGCAGAAAAACGCCGATCTGGTTGAAGAGAGTGCGCAGATCTCCGCGATGGTAAAACACCGGGCCGGACGTCTTCAGGATGCAGTGACGGTTCTCCATTGAGTCTGTAATGTTCCAGAAAAGCCGTTTATTCTGCCAGGCGTAAACGGCTTTCGTCGCTTCATTTGTAATTATTCTTGCGATTTATTGTTAATTTTATATTAAATAACTAAAGAAAGTGCCTCAGTTATTTATCCCTGCCTAAGTCATTTTTCCCCGATGCTATTTCAGAAATGCCCTGTCTGGTGGTTGAGTAACGATCGATACGGCTATATTAATAGCCTCTGCCTATCCATTGTGATGGTTATGAAATAAAAAAACGATCAAAGTCATAAAGTTAGCGGTTTCGTTACCGATAACGGTGATCGTCTGAGAAATAATCACATCGATGGAGTAAATATGTTCTTACATGACGTAAAAATCGGCACGAAATTATTTCTGGCGTTTGGATTCTTTATTGTCCTGATGGTGGTGAGCGCGAGTTTGTCTTTAATGAGTCTGAACCGGGCAAACAACGGGATGCAATCCATTATTACCAGTGATTATCCAACCACGGTAAAAGCGAACCAGTTAATCGATAACTTCCAGGAATTTATTAGCACTCAGCAGCTCATGCTGCTGGATGAACAGGGAACGTACACGGCGCAGTCGCAGCAGCATCTTAAAGAGATTAGCGAGCACATCACGGTGCTCCTCGGTGAGCTGAACAACGTGCTGCAGGATCAGCAATCGCAGCAAGTGCTCGCCGAGATACGCGGCGTGCGCCAGCAGTATCTGGACTCGCGCTATCGTATTTTGCAGGCGGTGCAGAATCACGATCGCGCCGGGGCGCTTCAGGAGATGATGACCAACACCCTCAAACTGCAGCAGGCCTATAAAGCCAAAGTGCAGCAGCTGATTGCGATTCAGAACACTGAGATGCAGAACGCCGGGGTGCAGGTGGAAAGTGATTTCAGGAGCAACCGTCTGCTGCTCATCCTCATTACTCTCTTCAGCGTGGCGGCAGGCAGCCTGATTGGCTGGTTTATTGTGCGTTCCATAACCCGTCCGCTGGGCCAGGCCGTGGACTTTGCGGCGGCGATTGCGGATGGCGATCTCACCGGCAGTATCACCTCGCACGGTAAAGACGAAACCGGCCTGTTGCTGCATGCCCTGATGGAGATGAAAACGCGTCTGCTGGACATTGTGCAGCAGGTGCAGACCGGCTCGGAGAATATCTCCAGCGCCGCCGCGCAGATTGTCGCCGGGAACCAGGATCTGGCCGCGCGCACGGAAGAGCAGGCCAGCTCTGTGGAGCAGACCGCCGCCTCGATGGAGCAGATCACCGCGACGGTGAAAAACACCGCTTCGCATACCGGAGAAGCGACCAACCTGTCGGCAGATGCCGCGAAGGTGGTCAAAAACAACGGTGAGATGATGAAGCAGGTGACCAGCAAAATGCGCCTGATTAACGAGACCTCGAACCGGATGTCCGACATCATCGATCTGATCGATGCCATTGCCTTCCAGACCAATATTCTGGCGCTGAACGCGGCGGTGGAAGCGGCCCGGGCGGGCGAGCACGGTCGTGGCTTTGCGGTGGTGGCTGGTGAAGTGCGCCAGCTCGCGCAGAAGAGTGCTTCGTCAGCCAGTGAGATCCGTGAGCTGATTGAAAGCTCCACCAGCCAGACGCAGGACGGGATGAACCTGGTCGAGAAGGCGAGCGAGCTTATCAATGGCATGGTGGGCAACGTGGAAGAGATGGATGTGATCCTGCGTGAGATCCGCCAGGCCAGCCACGAGCAGACAGAGGGGATCTCGCAGATTAACAGCGCGATTGGCCTGATTGATGCCACCACCCAGCAAAACTCCGCGCTGGTGGAGGAGTCTGTTGCCGCGGCGGCCTCCCTCAACGAGCAGGCGATGCACCTGAAAGAGCTGGTACGTGTCTTCCGCGTGAGCGCGCACGCACCGGCTTAATCCAGCTGGGAGATCTCCAGCGCCGCGCGGTCGATCACGCCAACGATCTGCTTAAGCTGCGCGTCGCTGAGCGCTCCCTGATTCACCTTCAAATCTAACACCGCTTTGAAGTTATCCAGTGCCCGCTTCATCTGCGGGTTTTTGCGTAGCTGGAAACCGACCGCGCGGGCTTTGATACGCGCCTGAATCTGCTCAAGCTGTTCCTGGTTTTCCTCCAGCCACTGCTGTCCTGCCGCATTGATGGCAATGCGCTTACGCCCATTCTCTTCTTCCGTAATGGTGATAAACGCCTGATCCTGAAGATAATCCAGCGTCGGGTAAATCACGCCAGGACTCGGGGTGTAGTTCCCCTGGGTCAGGTTCTCAATCTCTTTGATCAGCTCATAACCGTGGCTCGCGTTGCGGGTCAGAATATCCAGAATCACCAGCCGCAGATCGCCGTGACCAAAAAAGCGCGGTCGACGTCCGCCGCCATCATGTTCGTGTCGCATAGTGTGCCTCGTAAATTGATATATCTAAACTATATCTAAGATATATTCAGATGCAATCTAAAAGATCTTGCATTCTTGCTGATTAGCAATCATTATCATTTAAAATCAATTTAGATATATCGTATTCACCTGAGAAGGGTCTTAACATGGCAACCACCCGCTATCCACAACGCGTGCGTAACGAACTGCGTTTTCGTGAACTGACCGTGCTCCGTGTTGAGCGCGTAAGCGCTGGTTTTCAGCGCATAGTTTTAGGCGGCGAAGCGCTGGAGGGCTTTAGCTCCCGCGGTTTCGACGATCACACCAAAGTGTTTTTCCCGGCCCCGGGAACGACGTTTGTGCCACCGGTGGTCACCGACGAGGGCATTGACTGGGGCGACGGCGTGCGCCCGCAAAGCCGGGATTACACACCGCTGTACGACGCCGCGAAGCACGAGCTGGCGCTTGATTTCTTCGTGCATGACGGTGGCGTTGCCAGCCAGTGGGCGCTAGAGGCGAAAGTGGGCGACAGGCTGACGATTGGTGGCCCGCGCGGTTCGCTGGTGGTACCGGAGGATTACGCCTGGCAGCTGTATGTGTGCGATGAGTCCGGGATGCCGGCGTTGCGTCGCCGCCTGGAAGGCATCGCCAGCTTGCCGAAACGCCCGGAAATTCACGCGGTGGTCACCGTCGGGGATGAATCATACAAGGATTATCTGGCGCACCTGAGCGCGTTCAACATCACCTGGGTGATCGGCCACAGCGAGCAGGCGGTGGCTGAGCTGCTGGCGTCGCTGAACGTTCCGGCGGAAGATTACTTTATCTGGCTGACCGGGGAAGGGAAGGTGGTTAAAAACCTGAGCCGACTGTTTGAGACTGAGGCTATCGATCAGCAGCTGGTGCGTGCCAGCGCGTACTGGCACGCGAAATAATTACGCTGCTGAATCGAGCTGCGCTTCGCTCACCTGATGTTCGAGCGAGGCGCGGACCTCGTTCAGCGCCTTTTCCTGCTGCGCGAAGTACGCTTCCATATTGCTGAGCGACGACACCAGCAGCCAGGATTCTTCTTTCTCCAGTTCTGCCAGCTCGTTCACTAAGGTGTCGATCTGCTCGCGAACCTGAGCCATTTTTTTGCGGATGCGCTCCAGATCGTTCAGCCTGTCGCTGGCCATCAGCGGCTCGAAGCCCTGCTGCAGGCGCGCCACCAGAGAACGAATGGCTTTGACGTCTCCACGCTGTTTAGCCTGGTTGAGCTGCACCATCATCGCGTTGGCTTCTTCTTTCAAATCGTCTGCCACCAGATCCGGGTGACACAGTTTGCTCGCCTGCCGCCAGAGCCGTTTCAGCTCGTCCCGATCCTCTTGTGAAAGATCTTTCCCTTTACGCAGACGCACTTCGGCATCCTGATGCTGCTCGCGGTATTTCTCGTACTCTTCGTTGGCCTCGTCACGCGCCTGACGCGCAGGCTCTTCCTCACGCGTTAAGCCGCTCTCCAGCTCCAGCGCCTCGGCAAGCAGGTTGGCAATCAGGTTACTTTGCTGCTGCAGATGCTTACGCGCCTCGGCTGCCTGTACGGAATCTGCAGGAAGTTCGCGCCAGCGCTGGGTGAGTGTTGCCAGCACCTCCACGGCCTGGGCCATGTAGCGCTGACAGCGGCGGTAGTCTTCCTCGCGACGACGCGCCTCAGCCTGCTGGCGGCGCAGGTTCAGCTCGGCCAGCGTTTTACGCAGGGCGAGGATCTGCTGCATCAGCGGGCCCAGGCGGGAGAAATAGAGATCGTTGAACTCATCAAGCTGCTGTACGCGCGCGTTACGGCGGTCAATCAGATCGCGCAGTCGTTCTTCCAGCGCTTTCAGTTCCAGTTTGCTCGCGGCGACCTGCGGATCGCGCCATGGCGTCACGGCACGCTGGCTCTGTAGCCACGCGACGATCGCGGCGATGGCCGCAGTGTAGTTTTTCTGCTCAAGCGCCACGACGATTGCCTGTAGCTCATCGTCAAACGCTTCATTTTTCAGCCGGGTTAGCTGGCTCTGAATGATGTCGTCATCTTCCAGTTCAATGGCATTTTTAATGATTTCTAGCCGTTTGATCGGTGTGCTCATGATGCCTTTCGCTTTGGCGCTTAAGTATTTGAGTTAAGGTTAGTTGTTGGAAACGCTACAGGAAATAATACACACGGATGATGATCGGCGCGATGGGGGATTTCTTTAGATTTACGCAGTGTCACCCGCTAAATTCTGAAAATGCAGCAAAATAGACCTTAAATTAAATGTGTGTATTTACACTGTTTACTTTTTGACATAAGTTGCGCGTTTTTTGACAGGCAAGTCTGAAAACGGACTTTTAGCAAGGAGTGGCAGTGATGACAGGGAAAACGTCGATACTACAGGTGCTGGCTGGCATGGCCTTGCTGGCAGGTGCTGCGCAGGCGGCCCCCCTGTCTCCGGCCGACCGTAATACTATTCAGCAGCAACAGCAGCAGCTGCTGGATGAAAACCAGCGCCAGCGTGAAGAGCTGGAGCGCAGCGTGGTATTACCGCGTCCTGTTCAGCCCGACAGTGCCGCGACTCCGCAAGGTCCCTGTTTTGTTATCTCGCGCATTGAGCTGACGGGTACCACCCTTCTTTCTCCGTTAGCCAAAGATCGCCTGGTTGCGCCGTGGGTGAACCAGTGTCTTGATATGGCGCGTCTCAACGCCCTGACCAACGCCGTCTCTGACTGGTATATCAGCCGGGGGTATATCACCAGCCGCGCATTTTTAACCGAACAGGAACTCTCTGGTGGCGTACTGCATCTCGCGGTACTGGAAGGCAAACTCCAGCAAATCCGGCTTGAAGGGGTTCCCGCCCGCACGCTGAGCATGACCTTCCCTGGCCTCGAAGGGAAAATTCTTAACCTGCGCGATATCGAACAGGGCATGGAGCAGCTTAATCGCGTGCGCCAGACGCCGGTTGAAATAGAAATTTTGCCCGGCGACAGACAGGGCTATTCAATCGTCAATCTGACGGCTTCGCCTGAATTCCCGCTCAGCGGTTCAGTGAGTTTCGATAACAGCGGGCAAAAGAGTACCGGTACCGGACAACTCAATGGCGCGCTGTACGGCAATAACCTGCTGGGGCTGGCGGATAAGTGGTTTATCAGCGGTGGGCGCAGCAGCGATTTTTTCGAACAGCCATGATGCTCAGAATTTTGCCGCCGGGGTCAGCGTGCCTTACGGCTACGGCCTGCTGGACTACAGCTACAGCTGGAGCAACTACCTCAGCACCATCGATAATAACGGCTGGCTCTGGCGTTCGACGGGCGACACCGAAACCCACCGTCTGAATGGCTCCTGGGTCCTGTTCCGCAATGGTGATATCAAAACCGGCGTGTCGGCGGGCATCACCCACCGCATCAACCATAACTATCTCGACGATGTTCTGCTGGCTACCAGCAGCCGCAAACTTTCAAGTTTCTCCCTGGGCCTTAACCACACGCAAAAAATTGCCTCCGGCGTGGCGACCCTGAACCCGACCTTCACTCAGGGTGTGCCGTGGTTTGGCGCCGAAGATGATAACGACAAGCATGGCGATGTGCCGAAAGCCGAGTTCCGCAAATGGAGCGTCAACGGCAGTTTTCAGCGCCCGGTTGCTGACGGGCTGTGGTGGTTGACCAGCGTCTATTTTCAGTGGTCGCCGGACCGGCTGTACGGCAGCGAGCGCCTGACGCTGGGGGGAGAGACCTCCGTGCGTGGCTTCAAAGAGCAGTACCTCTCCGGTGATAACGGCGGTTACTGGCGAAATGAACTTAATTATTCGCTCTTTACGCTGCCGTGGGTGGGGGATGTTGGCCTGCTGGCGGCAGTCGATGGTGGCTGGCTGAAGAAGGACGGATTTGACCGTTACGCCTCCGGCACGCTGTGGGGCGCCGCGTTTGGTCTGACGACGGCTCATCGCGGCTATTCAAGCCAGTTTACCGTTGGCACACCGATGGCGTATCCGGACTGGCTGGCACCGGATCACCTCACGATTTACTACCGCGTATCAGTGGCTTTCTAAGGGACAGGGATGATGAAACAGGATCAGGTTCGTTTTTCACAGCGCGCGCTGAGCGCGTTACTGAGCGTGCTGCTGGCAACGCAGCCGCTGTTACCCGCGGTGGCGGCATCCATCACCCCGTCCGGCAATACGCAGATGGATAAGGCGGCTAACGGCGTGCCGGTGGTGAACATCGCCACGCCGAACCAGTCCGGTATTTCCCATAACAAATACAACGACTACAACGTCGGGAAAGAGGGGCTGATCCTCAATAACGCGACCGGGCAGCTTAACCAGACCCAGCTTGGCGGGCTTATCCAGAATAACCCCAACCTGAAGGCCGGGCAGGAAGCCAAAGGCATCATCAACGAAGTCACCGGCGCTAACCGCTCAAATTTGCAGGGCTATACCGAAGTGGCCGGCAAGGCGGCGAACGTCATCGTGGCGAACCCCTACGGTATCACCTGTAACGGCTGCGGATTTATCAACACGCCGAATGTGACCCTCACCACGGGTAAACCGGTGCTTGATGCCAGCGGTAAGCTGCAATCTCTTGATGTAACCCAGGGTGCGGTCACCATTGAGGGCGCGGGCCTCAATGGCTCGCAGAGCCATGCGGTGTCGATCATCTCCCGTGCAACGGAGATCAACGCGCAACTGCATGCGAAAGATTTACGTGTCGTTGCAGGGGCGAACCGCGTAGCGGCGGATGGCAGCGTCAGTGCGTTAAAAGGTGAAGGTACAGCCCCGAAGGTCGCGGTAGACACCGGTGCGCTGGGCGGCATGTACGCTAACCGGATCCGTCTGGTTTCCAGTGAAACGGGGGTGGGCGTAAACCTGGGCAACCTAAACGCGCGACAGGGGGATATTGCGCTCAGCAGTGCGGGAAAAGTGGTGCTGAAAAACACCCTTGCCAGCGGCAGCACCACGGTCAGCGCGGCGGACGTAACGTTACGCGGGGACCATAAAGCGGGTGGCAACGTCACGGTCTCCGGCCAGACGGCGCTGACGCTTGACCAGGCTCACGTTGCCGCCGATAACAACCTTCAGTTAACAACCCGCGGCACGCTGACGCAAAACGGCGGTGCGTTCACGGCAGCAAATGACGCTACGCTTGCCGCGACCACCCTGATCCAGAGCGCAGATGCCCAGGCAAGCGCGGGTCGTCATCTTGCCGTAAATGCTGAGAAAAATGCGGCGCTTAACGGTTCTGTTGTGGCGGGGCAGCAGCTGTCGGTCAAGGGAGGCGAGCTGGTGCAGCAGGGAAATCTCAGTGCTTCCGAGATTGCCCTCAACGCGCAGACGCTGACGCAGGAGAGCCGCAGCACAACAAATGCCAGCGGGAACATCACGCTTACCACGTCTGGCCACAGCCAACTGAAAGGCAGCACAACCGCCGGGCAATCTCTCGCCGTCAGCGCGGGTAGCCTCGCGAACCATGGCGCATTAGCCGCCGTGGCGGATACCCGGATTAACACCGGTATATTCAGCAATACCGGCACCGTTCAGGGCAACAGCCTGACCGTCTCCGGGACGGATATCACCAGCTCCGGCGCGCTGAAGAGCGCCTCCACGCTGGATATCCGCGCAGACAATGCCACGCTTTCCGGTGAGACCGGTGCGAAAGGGAAAACCACCGTAACCGCGAGCGGCAATCTGAACAACAGCGGCACGCTTATCAGCGATGACACGCTCACGCTGAACGCGGCGCAGATTGTCAACAGCGGTACGCTTTCCGGTGTCCGGGGGCTCACCACCTCAGGGAAGACGTTCACCGCCAGCGCAACGTCAGTGACCCACAGCGACGGGGATGTGGCGCTGAACAACACCGATACCACGCTTGCTGGTGAAACCAGTGCCGGTGGCGCGGTTACCGTGCAGGGCCGCAGCCTCAACACCACGGCCACGGCACAGACACAGGGCAACAGCGTCGGCGTGGCCGTGCAAAACGCAAAACTTGAAGGAACTCAGGCTGCCAAAGGCAACATGACGTTGAAGGCTGACAGCAGTCTCAACCACACGGGAAAATCATCAGCTTCAGGGCTTAAGGTTGAAACCGGCCATCTCAGCAACGGTGGAACCCTGACGGCCTCCGCGCTTGCAATCGACAGCCCTGAGGTCATTAACGGTGGTCTGATCCACGCCGGACAAACGCTGTCGCTGGTTACCCGTCTGCTGGATAACCGCAGCAGCGGCGTGCTGTACAGCCCGTCGGCACTGTCACTTTCCCTCTCTGAACTGAACAACGCCGGTATTATCACCAGCGACGCGGCGCTTTCCCTCTCTGGTTCAAATCTGACCAACAGCGGCGAGCTGAGCGGTACTTCACTGGCAATTGATTACAAGACGCTGAAGAACAGTGCGGAGGGGATGCTGCTGGCTCAAGGGGCAAACCGCATCACGGCACAGTCGGTGTCCAGTGCGGGCAGCATGGTGGGCAACACCCTGACGCTGAATGCCGATCGTCTGGAAAGTGCCGGTCTGTTACAGGGCGATAGCGCATTATCACTGACCGCCGGAATCCTGAATTTACTGACAGGTTCCCGCACGCTGACGGGGGGAGCGCTCGGCCTTTCAGGTACCACGGTGGCTACCGCAGGGCAGCTCCAGGGACAGGATGTCAGTATCCGCTCCCACGACTGGACTAACCGCGGAAGTTCCCTCGCGACCGGCTCACTTGATGTTACGACCGCCGGAACACTCAGTAATACCGGCGAACTGATGAGCCAGGGCAACGGCACGCTGAATGCGGTCAATACCGTTAACAGCGGCAATATGTTGTCGGCCGGTGACCTTTCGCTTAACGGAAAGACGCTGCGCAACAGCGGTACGCTTCAGGGGAATCGCGTCACCGCGCATCAGGACACCATCACGAACAGCGGAACGCTGACCGGGATTGCCGCCCTGACGCTGGCCGCCCGCCTGGAGATGGCGGCGCCATTACTGACGCTGGTGAATGACGCGTCGGGATCGTTGCTGACCGCAGGGGAGTTGTCTGTGACAGGCGGCGATCTGCGTAACGCAGGGCAATGGCAGGGGAAACGGGTACTTATTCATGCGCAGGCGCTTACGAACGGTGGTGCGATCCAGGCAGAAAATTTACTGGATGCGCAAATCGACAGCACCCTTACCGGGACAACGGGCAGCAAAATCACCTCCAATGGAGAACTGGCGCTCTCAGCACTGACGCTGGCAAACAGCGGGCAGTGGATTGCAAAACACCTCACGCTGGGGGCCAGTACCCTGAACAACAGCGGTGAGATCACCGGCGTTGATGCGCTTTCGGTTGCCCTTACGCAACTGAATAACCAGGCCGGAGGAAAACTGCTCAGCGCAGGCGTGTTGACGCTTGATGCGGACAATGCAACGAATGCCGGGCAAATCCAGGGGAAAGCGACCACGGTTACCGCCGGGCAACTCATTAACAGCGGACGGCTTCAGGGAGAAGCGCTGACGCTGAATGCCTCGGGCGCGCTGAACAATACCGCCAGCGGTGTGCTGCTGAGCGAGAATGCGCTGACGGTATCGACAGCCACGCTGAACAATCAGGGCACGCTACAGGGCGGTGGGGAATCTTCGGTGAAGGCCACCACCCGCGTACAGAACGACGGCAAAATACTCTCCGGTGGCAAACTCACGCTGACCGCACCGGAAATGGAGAACAGCAGCAGTGGTCTGGTTCAGGCGGTGAGGTTGCTGCTGGATGTGGTGAACGCGGCAAATAGTGGGCGGATACTCGCCACTGACAACGCTGAGCTACGGGGAACGACGCTGACCAACGACGGCATGCTGCAGGGTGCAGACCTGCTGGTTAATTATCAAAAACTGAGTAACAGCGGTACGGCTCTCGGTACCCGTTCGCTTACGGTGAAGGGCGATGAGATTACCCATACCATCAGCGGTAAGTTGTTCAGCGCGGGTAACCTCACGCTCAACAGCGGCACGCTGAAAAACGCCGGGCAGATTGTGGCGCTGGGAGATGTCACGCTTCATCTGTTAAATGCGCTTGAGTTCAGTGGAACACTGGCCGCCAGCAACACCCTGTCTCTCACCGCTCAGGGGGATATCACCAATAATGGCACCCTACAGGGAAACAGCCTTGTTCTGAGCACGGGTGGAGTATTAACCAACAACGGCCAGTTCACTGCAGGTAAGGGTGACAGCACGTTCAGCGCGCAACGTATTGTGCTCAATGCAGCCGGTAGCCTCTCGGCAGGCGGCGACGTGGTATTTAACAGCCTGAGTGACATAACCGTAAATGGCTTTACCGGTACGGCTGGCAGCCTGACGATGAATGCTGTGGGCACCTTGCTCAATACCGCACTGATTTATGCCGCGAATAATATGCAGCTCTTTGCCGACCGTATTCATAACGTCTACGGCGATATTCTGGCAGGGAATAGCCTGTGGATGCAGAAAAATGCGGCGGGTGCAGCGAACAGTGAAGTGGTGAATACGTCCGGGAATATAGAGACGCAGAAGGGTGATTTGACCGTCGCAACAGGGCTGCTGAGCAATAAATGGGAGCAGTTGGATGTGGAAGTGCTGCCTGAGCAGGCGGTGACTTCGTTGCCGTGGGTAACAATGACGGAAGCGTTGATCCCAGCAGGCTGGTTACCCCGGGAGGAATATGATTGGTTTGTGACAGATTTCGGTGGCAGTGGTACTGGAGCCCCTGGTTTCAAACCGGAATCCTGGGCGACACCTTACGAAGCATACTATGAAAAAGCTTTTGCCGTTCTTGAGTCTGAAGTTCGGGTAAACGCGACGGGCAAAGCCGCCAGGATCGCCTCCGGGCGCGATCTCTTTATTACTGCGGGAGAACTTGATAATCAGGCGAGTTTTATTCTTGCGCAACGAGACGCCACGTTAAGCGGGAGCGTATTAAACAATCAGTCATGGGAATCGGGTAAGCGGATCACTTATCAGGTTTACCACTATGATGTATCCCAGACGCAGGGACGCCTGGGAAGCATGAAGCCTAACCCGGCAAAAACAGGGGATGTGCACGATACCATCCGGTACCTTGCTACTGGCGAGAGATACACTGCAACCGAGGGAACAGCAACGAGTTACCGTGCCGTTATTCAGGCAGGCGGTAATATTCACGCCACCTTCACCAACGACATCAGCAACACTCTCGTCACCGCCAACACGGATGGCTTTAGCAATACGATTGCCGCCCCTACGCTGACCCCGCTCAGCAACCAGTCCATTACCAGCGGCGAGCAGGCGCAGTCCCTTGTCGAAGCGGATGCGCAGGACATCACCACCCCGCAATGGCGTGATGCGGTGAGTGATGCCCTGAAAGATATCTCCGGCGGTTCATCACTCTCCGACCAAAACGGCAGCAGCGGTAACTATCCACTGCCGTCCGGCAACAACGGCTATTTTGTTCCATCAACCGATCCCGATAGCCCGTATCTGATTACGGTGAACCCGAAGCTCGATGACCTCGGCAACATGGACGACAGCCTGTTTAATGGACTGTATGACCTGCTTGGCATAACACCCGGCAACGCACCGCGTGAAACCAACAGCGCGTATACCGATCGGAACCAGTTCCTTGGCTCGTCCTATTTCCTGGACAGGCTCGGCCTGAACCCGGACCACGACTACCGGTTCCTCGGCGACGCGGCGTTTGATACCCGTTACGTCAGCAACGCGATTCTGAACCAGACCGGCAGCCGCTATATCAATGGCATCGGCTCCGATCTCGATCAGATGCGCTACCTGATGGACAGCGCCGCAGAGCAACAAAAAACGCTGGGGCTGAAATTCGGCGTGGCGCTCACGGTTGAGCAGGTTGCTGCACTCGATAAAAGCATGCTCTGGTGGGAATCAGCGACCATCAATGGTCAGACGGTAATGATCCCGAAAGTCTACCTGTCGCCGAAGGATGTCACCGTTCACAGCGGCAGCGTGATTAGCGGCAATAACGTCCAGCTGGCGGGCGGGAACGTCATTAACAGCGGCAGCACAATTGCGGCGCAGAATGGGCTCTCAATCGACAGCAGCAACAGCCTGGGCAACCTCAACGCCGGACTGCTGAGCGCAGGTGGCGGGCTGAACCTGAGCGCGCTGGGGGATATCAATAACATCGGATCCACCATCAGCGGCAAAACGGTAGGGCTGGAGAGCGTCGCGGGCAGCATTAACAACGTTACCCGCGCACAGCAGTGGAATGTCGATGCGGGAAATGTGCATTTCAGTGGCACCGATGTCGGCAAGACAGTCTCCATCACCGCCACCGACGGGCTGACGATGCGCGCCGGACAGGATATCAACGTGACCGGCGCAAACGTGTCGGCGGGTGGCCGCCTGGGTATGGCGGCGGGGAATGATATCAACATCACCGCCAACGAGATCGCGACCAGCGAAGGACGTGCCGGGCGCAACCGCGCGACCACGGAGACGGCGTCCGTCACGCATCAGGGCAGCACCCTGAGCGCGGGCGATGACCTCACCCTGCTGGCAGGTAACGATGTGAATGCCCGTGCGGCAGCAATAGCGGCGGAAGGCGATGTGGGCATTCAGGCCGGTCGGGATGTGAACCTGCTGGCGGAAGCGTCGATGGAACGCTCCAGCAGCCAGGCGAAGAAAAAAACCGCCATTGACGAATCTGTTCGTCAGCAGGGTACGGAGATTGCCAGCGGGGGGAATACGGTGATCCTCGCAGGGCGCGACGTAACCGCGCAGGCGGCTGACGTGACAGCGCAGGGCGATATTGGCGTGGCGGCAGGCCGCGACGTAAATCTGACGACGGCGACGGAGAGCGATTACCGCTATCGGGAACAAACTAAAACCAGTAGCGGCTTCCTGAGCAAAAAGACCACCCACACCATCGAGGAAGACAGCGCGACACGGGAGAAAGGCTCGCTGCTGAGCGGCGACAATGTGACGGTGTCGGCGGGTAACAACCTGCGGGTGTTAGGTTCTGCGGTCGCTGGCGACGGCGATGTGGCCCTTTCCGCGGGCAACAATGTGGACATCGTAGCGGCGACCAACACCGACACGGCCTGGCGCTTTAAGGAGACCAAAAAGTCCGGCCTGATGGGCACGGGCGGCATTGGCTTCACCATCGGCAGCAGCAAGTCCACCCACGATCTTCGCGAGCAGGGTACCACCCAGAGCGAGAGCTTCAGCACCGTCGGCTCGACGGGCGGCAACGTCAGCATTGCAGCGGGCAAACAGGCGCATATCGGCGGGGCAGATATCATCGCACAGAAGGATATCAGCCTGACCGGTGACAGCGTGGTGATTGAGCCAGGACATGACAAACGCACCCGCGATGAGAAATTTGAGCAGAAGAGCAGCGGGCTGACGGTGGCGCTGTCCGGGGCGGCGGGGAGCGCGGTGAACAGTGCAGTGCAGACGGCACGTGACGCGAAAGGCGAGAGCGATGACCGCCTTGCGGCGCTGAAGGCCACCAAAGCGGCACTGTCAGGCGTACAGGCATCGCAGGGTGCAGAAATGGCGCAGATTAACGGCGATCCCAACAGCGGTATCGGCGTCAGCGTTTCGCTCTCTTCGCAGAAATCGAAATCCGAGCAGCACATGCAGAGTGACACGGTTGCGGGCAGTACGCTGAATGCGGGGAATAATCTGTCCATTACCGCGACCGGAGAAGGGAAAGGAGAGAACAGCGGCAACATCCTTATCGGCGGCAGCCAGCTGAAGGCGGGCGGCGACACCGCGCTTGTCGCAGCGAACGACATTGTGCTGGGCGGTGCGGCCAGCACACAGCAGACGACAGGAAAGAACAGCAGCAGCGGTGGCGGTGCAGGCGTCAGCATTGGCGGTGGCAAGAGCGGTTACGGCATCGGCGTGTTTGCGAATGTGAATGCTTCGAAAGGCAGTGAAAAGGGCGACGGTACGGCCTGGACGGAAACGACGCTCGACAGCGGCGGGACGGTCTCCATGACCAGCGGTAGGGACGCCATTCTGAACGGCGCGCAGGTGAGTGGCGATAAAATCGTTGCGGATATTGGACGCGACCTGTGGATGAGCAGCCAGCAGGACAGTAACGATTATAAATCGACGCAGAACAGCACGGCGGCAGGCGGCAGCTTCTCGTTCGGCAGTATGACGGGGTCCGGCTACATCAGTGCCAGCCAGGACAAAATGAAGAGCACGTATGACTCGGTGCAGGAGCAGACAGGGCTCTTCGCGGGCGATGGCGGTTTTGATGTGACGGTGGGACGCCACACGCAGCTTGACGGTGCGGTGATTGCCTCGACGGCGACGGCGGACAAAAACAGTCTCGATACGGGCACGCTGGGCTTCCGGGATATCCACAACGAGGCGGATTACAAGGTCAGCCACAGCGGCGTCAGCCTGAGCGGCGGCGGTGACTTTGGCGGTGATGCATTCAAGGGCAACCTGCCGGGCGGCGTGGTATCGGCAGCGGGCAGCAGCGGTCATGCGGAGGGTACGACACAGGCGGCGGTGGGCGAGGGTAACATCACCATCCGTGATACCGAAAACCAGCAGCAGGATGTGGCCAGCCTGAGCCGGGATACAGAACACGCAAACGACAGCATCAGCCCGATATTTGACAAGGAGAAGGAGCAGAAGCGGCTTGCGCAGGTGAGTGCCATCAGCGATATCGGCGGGCAGGTGGCAGACATCGCCAGAACGCAGGGCGAGCTGAATGCGCTGAAGGAAGCGCGTAAGACGCACCCTGACCTGACGGATGAGCAACTGAAAGAGACGCCAGAGTACAGGACTCAGCAGGCGAAATACGGCACAGGCAGCGACCTGCAACGGGGTATCCAGGCGGCGACGGCTGCGCTTCAGGGGCTGGCGGGCGGAGATATCGCCGGCGCGCTGGCGGGAGCCTCGGCACCGGAGCTGGCACATCTGCTGAAATCGACGGAGGGCAATCCGGCGGTTAACACCATTGCGCACGCGATACTGGGCGGTGCGGTTGCGGCACTGCAGGGGAACAGTGCAGCGGCGGGTGCGGCCGGTGCGGCCACGGGGGAGCTGGCCGCGCGGGCAATCATGGCGGCGATGTATCCGGGTAAAGCGGCCAGCGACCTGAGCGAAGAGCAGAAGCAGACGGTCAGTGCACTGGCGACGATATCGGCCGGGATGGCTGGCGGGCTGGCCGGGGATAGTGCGGCTTCAGCAGCTGCGGGGGCGCAGGCTGGGAAGAATGCGGTTGAGAATAATTCGCTGAGTAAGAAAGGCAAGCTACCGGTCAATATCATCGATATCAATCCGATGCTGAAAATCGGGATCGAAGATGCGAATGGCGACCCGCTTAAAGGCGGTGGTGGGATTGGTAACCGGCCCGTAAATATGTCACCTAAAGGTGCAGGGAGAAACGGAGCATTCCGCGAAGCAAAGCGAGAGTCTGGCATTCCAGTAACTCAGCAGCCAGATAGAGTTACTCCTAATTATGATCGCCGAGGTAATTTACAGCCTGGCATAACTTATGAATTTGATGTTAGGAATCCAAATGGTACTGTTAGGGAAGGTGCGAACAAGTTCCTGATATGAGATCATCATATTCATCCGGAG
>NZ_JACASJ010000087.1:0-21351 GCF_013391025.1 Enterobacter sp. SECR19-1250
TAAGCGGCTCGTTGAGCGAAGCGCGGAGGCCAGAAATGCCTAACCCATTCGACGCGGTAATGTTCGTGCTACTGGTATACGCAGCAGTTCAGGAAATAGGGTGGCTGCCATGGTGAGCAAACTCAAACAGCGGCGCGTGCGCCGCCTTAAAGCGGATGTGGCATGGTGGCGCGAGGAAGCCGAATACGGTAACCGCCGCATCCTCGAACTGGCCGGAGAAATCAACAGGCTCAAAAAGCTGGTTATCCGCGTGCCGATGCCGGTGGTAGTCCCGGCTCAGTCTGCGGCATTCATCGGAATTGACCTTGCTGGTGGTAAAGACCAGACATCGGTAATCGAAATAGAAAACGTGGAGGTGCTGAAATGGTCACGGTAACCCAGGAATCACTGGCCGAAAAGATTAAGCGGCTCGAGTCACTCGGTAACGCTGAATACGCATTAGGGTTAACCCTGAACGAGGAGTATCAGCTTGCAGCGTATCGCATGCTGCTCAAGTATCTAACCGGTCCTGTTGAAGCTAGTCTGGAGGATGGGAATGGCTAAGACCGCAGCAGAACGCAAAGCAGCGCAGCGTGCCCGCCAGGCGGAAGCCGGTGAACGCAAGCTCGAGTTGGTGCTCGACGAGCAGGAAATGGAGATGCTGGCACGGAACTGCGCCGAGCGTCGCCCGGGACGGGAGCCATACGAATTGAGCGAGTACATTGCTCTACTGATCCGCCAGGATGATGCACGCGTGCGCGGCCGCATCAAAGTTATCAGCGCTAATCGGTGCGGCAAGTGTGGTGACAGCCTGCCGGTGAAGTTATGCCCATGCGCCGGTGATTCGGCGTGCTGGGTGACGCAGGGTTGGCACGAGACGAAACTTGCGGTGTGACATGTCACGGCGTATTGACTAAAGCCTCACATGATTATACTGTTTAAATGTACAGTATTTTTATGTGAGGTTCCATTATGGGCTTTCCATCTCCGGCAGCAGACTACGTAGAAACACAGCTCACCATCACCAGCCTGTGCGGCTACGACGGCAACTGCCGCACCATTGAGACTTCTTCCGGTTACGCAATCTTTAACGTATCCATCAAACCAGATGCGGGTGACACCGTGCTGATATCCTATTGTGGCCGCACTGAGTTCGCCATTGTGCAGGGTAAGGCGCTGATTACTCCTGATGGTGAGTCACTGGAAGGCGAGGCGCTGGACGACACAACAGTGCATGGTGTTGTGACCCATTTCCTCAACCGTGTTGATCGTCAGGAAGGCGATCCGATACCAGTCATGTAACATCTGCGTGGGCGTGATAGTATTACCTGCATGGTAATAAAATTACTCAGGTGGTAATGATGCCCGCGACACCAAAAACCCACAAACGCAAATCAACGCAATATAAGCCTCTTACAGCGATGCAGGAGGCTTACTGCCAGTCCTACATTAAGACACCTGAAAATCAGTCTCAGGCGGCTATTGACGCAGGATTTTCGCCTAATACAGCTGCGGTCAAAGCCAGCAACATGATGCGCGACGAAAGAATCCAGAAACGAATCGCCGAGCTGATGGAGGAACGCAACAAGCGAAACCGCGTCAGCGCTGATTACGTCCTCCTGCGCCTGGTGGAGATCGACCAGATGGATGTGCTGGATATCCTGAATGACGATGGCAGCCTGAAACCTATCCGTGAGTGGCCGAAAATCTGGCGCACCACGCTCAGCGGATTCGACCTGTCCTCAACCATCATGAACATGAACGAGGATTCGATAGAGACCATCCTCAAAAAAATCAAATGGCCGGACAAGGTGAAAAACCTCGAGCTGATTGGCAAGCACGTCGATGTCAACGCGTTCAAAGAGCGCCTGGAAGTTTCCGGCACCGTCACCATCGCCGACCGCATGGCCGCCGCGCGTCGCCGCGTAAAAGAGCAGGCTGGTGGTGAAGAATGACAGCTGCAGCCATGTCTCCGGAAGAGCAGCTCGTCGAGGATATCGCCTCGTTCACGTATGACCCGCTTGGCTATGCGCTGTATGCGTTCCCGTGGGGCGAGGAGGGCACGGAGCTGGCGCATGCCACCGGGCCCCGCAAATGGCAGGCTGATGGGTTTCGGGAAATACGCGATCACCTTCAGAACCCTGCAACCCGTCACCAGCCGTTGATGCTGGCCCGCGCATCCGGTCACGGTATCGGTAAATCCGCTTTCATCTCGATGCTCATCAACTGGGGTATGTCGACCTGCGAGGACTGCAAGGTGGTGGTGACCGCCAACACCGACAACCAGTTACGAACCAAGACCTGGCCGGAAATCATCAAATGGTCGAACCTGGCTATCACGAAAGCGTGGTTCACCTGCACCGCCACGGCGATGTACAGCAACGACCCAGGCCACGATAAACGCTGGCGCGCTGACGCAATACCGTGGTCTGAGCACAACACAGAGGCGTTCGCCGGGCTGCACAACGAGCGCAAGCGTATCATCGTGGTATTCGATGAAGCGTCCAACATTGCAGATCTGGTGTGGGAGGTTGCGGAAGGTGCGCTGACCGATGAGGACACAGAGATTATCTGGGTGGCGTTCGGGAACCCGACGCGTAACACCGGGAGATTCCGCGAATGCTTCCGCAAATACAAGCACCGTTGGAAGTGTGCGCAGATTGACAGCCGCACCGTCGAAGGCACGAACAAGCAGCAACTGCAGAAATGGGTGGATGACTACGGCGAAGATAGCGACTTCGTGAAGGTCCGTGTGCGGGGGGTCTTCCCTGACGCGTCAGAACTCCAGTTTATCCCGACAGGCCTCACTGACGAAGCCATGAAGCGTGTCGTGACCGCCGGGCAGGTGGCGCACGCACCGGTGATTATCGGCGTCGACCCGGCGTATTCCGGCGTGGATGATGCGGTGATTTACCTGCGGCAGGGGCTGCACAGCAAGGTGCTATGGACCGGCAACAAGACCACTGACGACCTGATAATGGCGAAGCGCATCGCCGACTTTGAAGATCAGTACCAGGCTGACGCGGTATTCATCGACTTTGGTTACGGTACCGGGCTGAAGTCCATAGGTGATGGCTGGGGTCGTACATGGCAGCTAATTCCGTTCGGCGGCGGATCGACAGACCCGCAGATGCTCAATAAGCGCGGCGAGATGTTTAACGCCTGCAAAACGTGGCTGAAACTCGGCGGCACGCTTGATGACCAGGAGACAGCTGATGACCTGTCAGCGGCAGAGTACAAAGTGAGGGTGGATGGCAAGATCGTCATTGAGCCGAAGGAAGATATCAAAGAGCGCTTAGGCCGCTCGCCTGGCAAGGGTGACGCGCTGCTGCTGACGTTTGCTTTCCCGGTTACGAAACGCCTGCGCATCCCTGGGCAGGAGAGCCAGCAGGGCAAGGCCGTGACGGATTATGACCCTTGGAAATAACAAAGCCCGCATTAGCGGGCTGATTGTGACATGTCACGGTGTTAAAAGCCGTCGAATTCGTCTTTCATTGCTCGCTCAGTTTCTGTTTCAGCAGATATCCTTCCAGCATCCAGATTTTATTGACCGCGTTTTCACGGGCAATTTTACGCCCGATCTCTGGGTCGAAGTTCTCCGGGCTGGCGCAAGCGCTTTCGCCGGTGACGGTGAAACCATTACGCAGCACAAGAACGCAGAATGTAAGAAGCTTTAATGCTTCCTGACTTTCGGTTAAATCAAGCGCGGATTTGTATGTCGCCATAGCGCCCTCTCCGCCAATACCATCGTATGCGGTGAAGCAATGCTCGCTAATAATCAGGCTTTCAATGTGGTCTGGAGTAACTCGCGGCGCGGTTAAGCCTTTGGCCTGAATTTCAGATTCAATATCTTTGTCACTCATAATTTCACCTTAAAAAAATGCCCGGACGAACCGGGCGAACTGGAAGCAAAGGACTACGGAGTGCCTTCCTTGGCGGGTGATGCAGGGTTTACAGCGCAACGTCATCGGAATGGCGCTCTGCTGTAAAAAGGGCGGTGGTCAGAAGTGGGAGCAACTGCCACCGCCAAAGCTACACGCATTGCCTGGTACTGCCGTATCACGGTCCTAAGGCGTGATTGGGTTGTGGTGGCCGGTGCTGAGCTCCGGCTTGCTACCTGGATTGGCCGGGAGGGTGACGTCCCCGTATAGCTATCCCGAATTTTCGCGCATCAGCCTGCGCATTCACCACAACATTGAGAGCACTGCGCCTGTATCGGTTAGCGTCACGGGTTTAACCGGTCACCCCAATGCTCTCATCGTTGTATCCTCGTCTATTCCGAGGTGTCACACCTGATCGCCACGCTGGTGAAACGTCTCTGGATGTCGTACACAACTGGCTTGCACATTCCGGCTACCCGCTCGGGGATAAGGAAACCAAGGAACCCCGCCGGACCGCTGCGACACATGTGCCATATGCCGTACAGCTCACACCTGGAAGCGCACTCACCAGTTTTGATTTAGCGACAAGACCTCACAGAACCGATATCGAAGTGCGCTTTCATGTTGTGTTACCTGAGGGGTAATAATTGCACGGCATTATGTCAATACACTACGTAAAATAATCCGTATATGGTTAAATTGGTAATAATTTAATCGTGTGTGAGGTTATCGCTATGTGTATCGGCAGCAAGCCATCAGTGCCAGCGGCACCAGAAGTTCAAGCCGCACCTCAGGAGCAGGACGCCGCTGTGGTCAGTGCCCGAGATGACGAAGAGCGCCGCCGCCGTGCTGCAGCCGGTCGTAACTCGACCATGCTCACCGGTGCCCAGGGCGACACTTCCAAAGCCAACACCAGCGGTAAAACGCTGCTCGGTCAGTAACGGAGACCTGAGAGATGGCGGAAACCGAAAAAGAGCGACTGCTGAAGCAGCTCGAACAGCTGAAGAATGAGCGCACATCGTTCGAGCCGCACTGGCGCGACCTGAGCGACTTTATCAATCCGCGCGGTTCCCGC
Organism: Enterobacter sp. SECR19-1250; assembly: GCF_013391025.1. Taxonomy (NCBI): domain Bacteria; kingdom Pseudomonadati; phylum Pseudomonadota; class Gammaproteobacteria; order Enterobacterales; family Enterobacteriaceae; genus Enterobacter; species Enterobacter sp. SECR19-1250. The sequence continues at coordinate 4,936 of NZ_JACASJ010000087.1, forward strand.
TTCCTGACGTCTGACGTTAACCGTGATGATCGCCGCAACACCAAAATTGTTGACCCTACTGGCTCACTGGCTCAGCGCATTCTCGCCAGCGGCATGATGTCCGGCATCACCAGCCCGGCCCGTCCGTGGTTCAAGCTGGCAACGCCTGACCCTGACATGATGGATTACGGCCCGGTCAAAGTCTGGCTGGAAGTCGTGCAGCGCCGAATGAACGAAGTGTTCAACAAGTCGAATTTGTACCAGTCCCTTCCTGTGATGTACGCCAGCCTGGGTACTTTCGGTACCGCCGCGATGGCCGTGCTGGAAGATGACCAGGACGTGATCCGCACAATGCCTTTCCCGATTGGCAGCTACTACCTGGCGAACAGCCCGCGCGGCAGCGTAGATACTTCCTTCCGCCAGTTCTCCATGACTGTGCGCCAGCTGGTGCAGGAATTTGGCCTGGACAACGTCAGCACGTCCGTTAAGGGCATGTGGGATAACGGCACGTATGAAGCTTGGGTCGAGGTTAACCACTGCATCACGCCAAACATCAACCGCGACAGCGGGAAGATGGACAGCAAGAACAAGCCTTTCCGTTCTGTGTACTTCGAGACGGGAGGTGACTCCGACAAGTTGCTGCGTGAGTCAGGATTCGATGAATTCCCGATCCTGGCGCCGCGCTGGGAAGTTAACGGAGAAGACGTTTATGCGTCCTCCTGCCCGGGCATGCTGGCACTCGGACAGGTTAAAGCGCTTCAGGTTGAGCAGAAACGTAAAGCTCAGCTGATCGACAAGGCGACCAATCCTCCAATGGTCGCTCCGACGTCGCTGAAGAATAGCCGCGTTTCGCTGCTGCCTGGTGACGTGACATACCTCGACGTGCTGAGCGGCCAGGACGGATTCAAGCCTGCTTACCTCGTCAATCCGAATACCGCCGACCTGCTGGCTGACATTCAGGACACCCGCCAGACCATCAACAGCGCCTACTTTGTTGACCTCTTCATGATGCTGCAAAACATCAACACCCGCTCTATGCCGGTGGAAGCAGTGATCGAGATGAAAGAAGAGAAGCTGCTGATGCTCGGCCCGGTGCTCGAGCGCCTGAACGATGAAGCGCTCAACCCGCTTATCGATCGCGTGTTCTCCATCATGGCGCGCAAGAACATGCTCCCGCCGCCGCCTGACGTGATGCAGGGCATGCCACTGCGCATCGAATACATCTCCGTGATGGCGCAGGCGCAGAAATCTATCGGCCTCACCAGCCTTTCGCAGACTGTTGGCTTCATTGGCCAACTCGCAAAGTTCAAACCTGAAGCGCTCGACAAGCTCGACGTGGATCAGGCTATCGACGCGTTCTCCGAAATGTCCGGCGTATCGCCGACCGTCATCGTTCCGCAGGAGCAGGTGCAGGGCATTCGCGAAGAGCGAGCCAAACAACAGCAGGCAGCACAGGCACTGGCAATGGGCCAGGCAGTTACGCAGGGAGCCAAGACGCTCAGCGAAACGCAGACAACAGATCCAAGCGCGCTAACAGCAATCACTAACGCAGTTGGAGCAGCACAGCAATGACGGACTTCGATGAAGAAGAACTGCGCATTCAGAACGAGCGGAAGAAGAACGATCTGGAGCAGCGCGAGAAGGACGACATCAAGTTCGTCATGGATAGCGAGCAGGGCCGCCGCGTCGTGTGGGGGCTGCTGGAGAGAGGTCAGGTGTTCGGTACCTGCTTCAACGTAGACCCGAACATCACAGCATTCAACGAAGGGCAGCGCAACCTGGCGCTGGTTCTGTTTCAGCGCGTCATGACGCACTGCCCCGATCAGTATCTGAAGATGGCCGCAGAGGCCAGTGAACAGGAGTAACCATGAATTTATTTGAACGTTTGCTGCATCGCCGTCTTTGCAATGAGCAATCCACTGAAGGTGGCCAGGCAGATACAGCTTCAACGGGAGCCACTGAAACCACTCAGGGCTCGGGTGAAACGCAGGAGCAAACCCAGGCGCAGGATAACTCTCAGGACACTGATTCTGAGAAAGGTTCTGAAGCTCAGAAAACTGAGGAAGAACTTGCTGCTGAAAAAGCCAAAACCGAAGAAGCAGAAAAGGATAAGAAGCCAGAAGGTGCGCCGGAGAAATACGAGTTCAAAGCTGGAGAAGGCGTTGAGCTGGACACCGAAGCGCTGAAGGACTTCGAGCCTGTTGCCCGCGATCTGAACCTGACCAACGAGCAGGCTCAGAAACTGGTGGATGCATATCCAAAAATTCTTGCCGGTGTGCAGCAGCGTCAGGCAGAAGCCTGGCAGAAGCAGACCGAGGGCTGGGCAGAGACCGTAAAAGCAGACAAGGAGATAGGCGGCGACAAACTGACCGCAAACCTCAGCGCTGCGCAGCGTGCACTGGACCAGTTCGGCACGCCGGAACTGAAAGAATATCTGAACGCTACCGGGCTTGGTAACCATCCAGACCTTGTTAAGACGTTTGTGAAAATCGGTAAAGCCATGTCGGAAGACGGCATGGTCGATGGCAGTAATCAAGGCCAGCGTAGTGCGGCCGAAGTGCTTTATGGCTAATAAGAGAGGATATAACCATGGCTGTTAAAGGCGTAAATGCGCTGACGCTGGCTGACTGGGCTAAGCGCACCGATCCAAACGGGAAGGTAGACAAGATTGTCGAACTCCTTTCCCAGACCAACGAAATCCTGACTGACATGATGTTCGTAGAGGGTAACCTGCCAACCGGTCACCGCACCACCGTGCGCTCTGGTTTGCCTCAGCCAACCTGGCGTTTGCTGAACTACGGCGTTCAGCCAACCAAATCCACTACCGTGCAGGTTACTGACACTGTCGGCATGCTGGAGGCTTATGCCGAGGTAGATAAGTCACTGGTTGATCTGAACGGTAACACTGCTGAATTCCGCCTGTCTGAAGATCGTGCATTCCTCGAAGGCATGAACCAGCAGATGGCTCAGACCCTGTTCTACGGCGACACCAGTGTGAACCCGCAGCAGTTCATGGGCCTGTCATCCCGCTACTCCACCAAATCCGCAGGCAACGGCCAGAACATCATTGATGCTGGCGGCACCGGTACAGATAACACCTCTATCTGGCTGGTGGTCTGGGGTGAAAACACTGTGCACGGCATCTTCCCCAAAGGGCAGAAGGCTGGTTTGCAGACTCAGAACCTCGGCGAGCAGACGCTTACCGATGCCAATGGCGGAAAATACCAAGGTTACCGCACCCATTATAAGTGGGATAACGGCCTGGCTCTCCGTGACTGGCGCTACGTTGTGCGCATCGCCAACATCGATGTGAGCGATCTGTCAGTACCAGGTTCAGCTGCAAATATCGTCAGCCTGATGGTTAAAGCGCTGCACCGCGTCCCTAACCTGAAAATGGGCCGCGCGGTGTTCTACATGAACCGTACCGTTGCCCAGGCGCTGGATCTGCAATCTCTGGATAAAGCCTCTCTGGCTCTTTCCGTAAAAGAGACTGAAGGCGAATTCTGGACCACGTTCCGTGGCATCCCAATCCGTGAAACCGATGCGATTCTGGAAACAGAAGCGCGCGTTGTTTAACGCCTGTCATTAACTGATGGGCCTTAATCGGCCCATAAATGGAGAAAGAAAATGATCCTCGACAAACTGTTGATGTTCTCCGAGAAGCAGGCGGTTACAGCTTCCGCTGCTTCTACGGACGTGATTGATCTCGGCCCTATCGACGGCACCCGCCGCGATATTGGCGTTGGTTATCCGCTGGAGTTCTGGGCAACCGTTGACACCACTGCAACCGCTGCTGGTGCTGCGACCCTCAACGTTCAGTTGCAGACCAGCCCTGATAACTCCACCTGGACCACTATCTACGACAGCGGTTCTCTGGCGCTGTCTGCCCTGACAGTTGGTAAACGCCTGTTCTCTACCAAAGTTCCGGCGGGCGTCCAGCGTTATCTGCGCGTCAACTATTCAGTCGGCACCGGTCCTCTGACTGCTGGCGCGTTCACCTCGGGCATTAATCTGGATGTTGACAACAACACTCCTTATTACCCGACCCGTTCCAAAGTGACTGGCTAAGGTGATGGCAATGGAAAAAGCAAAATACCGCGTCCTGCGCTTATCCCATATTCATAACAACCTCTGGCCTGAAGGTTCAGAAATTGAATATGACGGCGAGCCAGGATCTGCGCTGGAGCCGATCAACGCAGCGGCGAAGGCGGCAAAGGAAAAGGCAGACCAGAAGCGTGGAATCGTGCCGGTTGACTCTCATCCTGAACCACAGGATGAAGATGATGGCCAGGAAGATACCGGCGGTAAAGATGCCAATACCTTCAGTGAAGATGAAGCCGCGCTACGCCAGCAGTACGAAGAACTTTTCAACAAGAAACCTGGCAACATGAACGTTGAAACGATCAAAGAGCGTATTGCGGAAGAACGGCAAAAACTGGGCGTCTAAGCCTCGCTAATAAAACAAGGGGCTTCGGCCCCTTTATTGCAGGAGTCCGCTATGGAACTGGTAAACCTCAAAACTGGAACTGACACCTATCAGGATGAGGATGGTAAAACCCAGACTCGCGATGATTATCCATGGGGCCTTTGCATTGAGCTGAACAACGAGACGCTCGCCAAGCTCAAGGCAACGCCACAATCCGCTGGTACTGAAGTGATGATCACCGCGAAAGCCATAATTCGTTCCACCTCTACTCGAGAAACGGAAGATGGCATGCAGCATAACGCCAGCTTGCAGATTACTGACATGGCACTCAGTCCGGTATCTGGTGAGCAGCCCAAAACTGCCGCCCAAACTCTCTACGGCGGGGAGGATGATTAATGGCCTCCGTTATCGAGATCTGCAACCGCGCGCTGAGCAATATCGGGAACAGCCGCAGCATTAACAGCCTGACCGAGGCCAGCAAAGAAGCCGGGCAGTGCTCCCTGCATTTCGATTCCTGCCGCGATGCTGCGCTTGCGGACTTCGACTGGAACTTTGCCACCAAACGCCTGGCGCTGGCTGATACCAACAATCCTCCTCCGGACTGGGCTTATTCCTACCAGTATCCGACTGACTGCCTGCGCATCACCGAAATTATGGTGACCGGTATCCGTAATCCGACGGCAGCTATGCGCATCAACTATGAGGTTGGGTCTGATGCCGACGGCACCGGAAAGCTGATCTACACCGATCAGCCTCAGGCATGGTTGAAGTACATCTCGCGCGTCACCGACGTGAACATGTTCGATGCAATCTTCATGGAAGCGCTGTCCTGGCGTCTGGCCGCCGCCATAAATATGCCGCTGACCGGCAGCGCAGATCTCGGTAACAACGCACTGACTATGTACCGCAGCGTCATCCTGAGCGCTGGCTCGCACAGCCAGAACGAATCCCAGGAGCCGCAGCCGCCAGTTGATGAGTTCACTGCAGCGAGGTTGTCATAATGGCTTTCAGTTGGATCCAGCCGAGCTTTGCCGGCGGTGAAATTGGCCCGTCGCTGTACGGGCGCATCGATATGTCGAAGTATCAGGTGGCGCTGCGCAAGTGCGACAACTTTATTGTCCGTCAGTATGGCGGGGTGGAGAATCGCCCGGGCACGCGCTTCGTCGGCGAAGCCAAATATCCGACGCGAAAATGCCGCCTTATCCCTTTCCAGTTCTCGACCGTCCAGACTTATGCGCTGGAGTTTGGGCACAACTACATGCGCGTTATCAAAGACGGTGCGTATGTTCTGAACAGCAGCAATGTGATCTACGAACTGGCTATGCCGTATGCAGAGGCCGACCTGTTCCGCATTAAATTCACGCAGAGCGCCGATGTGCTTACCCTGGTTCACCCGGCCTACCCGCCGAAGGAGCTGCGCCGTTACGCGCACGACAACTGGCAGATCGTCGATGTCACCACAAAAAACGGACCGTTCGAAGATATCAACGTTGACGAGTCAGTGAAGGTATACGCAAGCGCCAGTACCGGGACCATTACGCTGACGGCCAGCTCTGCCATCTTTGGCGCTGAGCAGGTCGGAAAACTGTTCTATCTCGAGCAGCCCGCGGTAGATTCCGTTCCCGTATGGGAGACCAGCAAGACCACAGCCATCAACGATGTGCGCCGCGCCGACAGCAACTACTACCGTGCCAATACTTCCGGCAAGACCGGGACCCTGCGGCCGTCTCACACGGAAGGCATGTCCTGGGATGGATGGGGCGGAACCGGGGATAGTGATACCGGAATCCAGTGGGAATACCTGCACAGCGGTTTCGGCATTGCGCGCATCACCGCGGTATCCAGCGACGGCCTGACCGCCACTGCTACGGTGGTTAGCTATATCCCGTCCCAGGTTGTCGGATCGGCGAATGGCAGCTACAAGTGGGCACGGTACGCATGGAACAGTGTCAACGGCTACCCGAGCACGGTTGTTTACTATCAGCAGCGCCTGTATTTCGCCGCGTCCACCGCGTACCCACAAACGATATGGGCGAGCCGGACCGGCGACTATAAGGATTTCGGCAAGAATAACCCTATTCAGGATGACGATCGCATCATCTACACCTACGCCGGGCGACAGGTGAATGAGATCCGCCACCTTATCGACGTCGGCAACCTGGTCGCGCTGACATCCGGCGGGGAATATACGATATCCGGAGACCAGAATAAGGTCCTCACTCCGTCGGCGTTTTCGTTCAGTTCTCAGGGTAACAACGGTTCCAGCAATGTGCCGCCGATCGCGGTGGCAAACATCGCGCTGTTCATCCAGGAGAAGGGCAGTGTGGTGCGCGATCTGGCCTATTCCTTCGACGTCGACGGATACCAGGGAACTGACCTGACCATACTGGCAAACCACCTCTTCCAGAAGCGCAGCATTGTCGACTGGTCATTCTGCATCGTGCCGTACAGCAGCGCGTTCTGCATCCGCGACGACGGCAAACTGCTGGTACTGACCTATCTGCGCGATCAGCAGGTGTTCGCCTGGGCGCCGCAGTCCAGCACCGGAAAGTACGAAAGCACCTGCTCCATCAGCGAAGGCAGCGAGGATGCTGTTTACTTCGTGGTTAACCGCACCATCAACGGCCAGACGAAACGTTACATAGAGCGCCTGTCCAGCCGCCTGTTTACCAGTGATGAAGATGCTTTCTTTGTCGATTGCGGACTGAGCTATGACGGACGCAATACCTCAACACGTACTATGACCATCAGCGGCGGCATTGGTGACTGGAGCTATCAGGTTGACTACCCGGTGACGATAAGCGGCGGGGCGTATTTCGTGGGCACTGATGTTGGCGCTCAGATCCAGTTCCCGTACTCAGAAACGGATCCTGATACCGGCGAAGTGGTGGCGAAAGAATTGCGTGGTGACATTCTCTCCGTAACGAGCAATACCGCCGTGGTTGTGCGCTTCAACCGTAACGTTCCTGCGGTGCTGCGTAATTCGGCCACGGCTAACTGGCAGATGGCCCGCCAGACTTTCAGCGGCCTGTCACACCTCGAAGGCCAGACAGTAAACATCCTCTCCGACGCCAGCGTAGAGCCACAGAAAACCGTCTCTGGTGGTGCCGTCACGCTGGAATCACCGGGCGCAGTGGTGCATATCGGGCTGCCGATCACCGCTGAATTCGAAACGCTGGACATCAACATCAACGGGCAGGAAACACTGCTGGATAAAAAGCAGGTGATCCCCACTGTGACGATGGTGGTCAACGCCAGCCGAGGCATCTGGGCAACCACACCAGGTGGTGAGTGGTACGAGTATCCGCAGCGGGAATTCGAGTTTTACGACGATCCGGTTGATGACGCTACCGGGAAGGTGGAAGTGAAGCTCGACAGCAACTGGGATAAGAACGGGCGCGTCAAGGTGCGCCAGCTCGACCCACTACCGCTTTCTGTTCTGGCAGTCTTGCCGCGCATGACGGTCGGGGGATTCTGATGATTAAAGCTCAGATCGTACCGGCAACTCGGGAACATATCGAAGCCATGCTCCCGCATGTCCGCCAGGCTGACGTTGATGAATTTCTGGCGACAAACGGGTGGAGCCCGCGCCGCGTGCTTGAAACCGGTCTGCGCACGTCAACATTTGCCTGTGCCGGTCTGATTAACGGTGAGGTGGTGACCATCTTCGGCGTGGCCCCGGCATCAATGATCGGCGGTAACGGTATCCCGTGGCTGGTGGGCACCGACGCGCTGGAGAAATACCAGCGCACCTTCCTGCGCCGCTGCGGGAAAGTGGTCAATGCAATGCTGGCTGTTTACCCGTATCTTGAAAACTATGTTGATGCCCGCAACCACACCGCGCGTATCTGGCTGCACTGGCTGGGATTCACCATTGAAGAGCCGCAGCCATACGGCGCTCACGGTCTTCTGTTTCATCGCTTCCACATGGAGAGAAAATAATGTGTGAACCCACAATTTTAGCCGGTGCGACACTCGCGGCAGGCGCGCTGTCAGCTTACAACCAGTATGAGACAGGCAAATATTCTGCTGCTGTTGCTGAGCAGAATGCGGATGTGGCAGAAGCTCAGGCGCAGGACTCGATTAACCGTGGCAATGCCCAGGCCGAGGAAGTGCGCCGCCGTAGTCGTCAGGCTGCCGGAACACAGGCGGCTACAATGGGTGCCACCGGCGCCGATCTCTCAACCGGTAACGCTCTGGATATCTTCGGAGATACCGCTCAGTTCGGCACGCTGGATGCTCTGACGACCGTTAACAACGCCCAGCGCGAGGCTTACGGTTATCAGGTTCAGTCAGCCAACTATGACGCCCAGGCGGTATCCGCGCGTAAGCAGGGAAATATGGGGGCGATGACAACGCTGCTCACAACGCCGCTACAGGCTTATGGCGCTTACAAAATGGCTGGCGGTACATGGTCACCATTTTCCCAGAAAGCTGCGCCTATCAGCGCCGCCGTCGGCACGCCAACCGGTCGATAAGGAGATATCGAAATGCCAACAGTACCAACAGTCAGCGGGCGCCAGGTTGAAAGCCGCGGATTCCAGTCTCCGGGTTTTCAGGCGTTCGAACAGCCGAATGTCGGCGACGTCATTTCTCAGGTAGCACCAAAGGCTATCGACATGTTCGCCCAGGCAAAGCAGCGCGCAGATGTCGCCCAGGCGCAGGATGCATCGCTGCAACTGAGTCAGGTATCGAGTGATCTGCTGACGAACCCCGATACCGGTCTGCTGAATCTTCAGGGGAAAAACGCGCTCGGCAAGGGGCAGGAGTACACTCAGCAGTTTGATTCCCAGGCAGAGCAGATCGCCATGACCCTGCCAGAAGGTGCCCGTGCCGGGTTCCTACAGCAGGCACAGCAGCAGCGTATCCAGTTCACGACGCAGGCCGGGCGCCACGAGATCAACCAACTTAACGCATACGAAGAAGGTCAGTTCCAGGCTACGCTGGAGAACAACGGGAAACTGGCAGCATCTGCATACGGCGATAACGCCAACTATGTGCTGTACAACCAGCAGACCTTTCAGCAGATCGAAACCTATGGCGCCGCGCATGGCTGGAGCGCCGAGCAGATTCAGGCGAAAAAGACAGAATTCAAAGAGAAGGTTGCTGATACGGCTCTCTCTCAGTGGTCGGCTAACAACTCTATCGAGTTCATCCAGAGCAATGGCGAGTTGAGCGACACGGCTGTTGGTTCACGCCGTGCGGTATCTGAAGGTGGTTCAGGCGATAGCGCTCGCGGCATTCGCAATAACAACCCCGGAAACCTCGAATACAGCAAAACAAATCCATGGGTTGGACAGACCGGTGATGATGGTCGATTTGCTAAATTCGAAACTCCGGAGCATGGCATTCGCGCGCTGGGCCGCAACCTGCTGTCTTATCAGCGCCAGGGTATCGATACCGTCAGTGACATCATCAACCGCTGGGCACCGCCGTCTGACAATAACAACACCGATGCTTACATTCAGGCAGTAAGTGCTCAGCTAGGCGTAACTGCGGATCAGCAGCTTGACGCATCAAACCCAGACACGCTGAAGGCACTGTGTGCTGCAATCATCCAGCATGAGAACGGTAGTCAGCCATACAGTGATCAGCAGCTCGCCACCGGCGTCAGTGCTGCTATTGGCCTGTCTCAGCTGCCGACCAGCACCAAACGGTACACCGGCAATGCTGCATTCGACGCTGCATCTCCTGAAGCGCAGGCAACCTTCCTCCGCCAGGCTGACCAAATCCGCAAGCAGCAGCAGGCGGAGTATCGCACCAGTATTGACAGCCGGGTACGCGATGCCAGCGCGGCATATATGCGCGGCGTGGATTTCCCCAATGCGCCAACTCAGACTGACTTCCTTGCGGCCTACGGTGTGCGTGAAGGTAATCTCCGCTATACCGAGTTTCGTAATACGCAGATCGCCGGGCAGTACATTGGCTCATTCCGCAACATGCCGACGAGCAGCATTCAGGCAGCGGTAGAGAACCTGAAACCAGACACCGGTGAAACCGGTGAGGGATACGCGGCCAGGGCTCAGACATATGACGCAGTTGTCTCTGCCGCCAGCACCGTTCTTGCTCAGCGCAAAGCTGATCCAGTTCAGTTCTCTCTTTCTGCTGGTCAGACTCAACCTATAGACATGACCAATGAAAATTCTTTCGGTAAAACTATTGCGCTGCGGGCATCCCAGGCTGGTGAGCTGGCGAAGTCATACGGCACGCCACTGGCATTTTTTTCCAAGGATGAAGCCAATCAGATCGGCGCATTCTTCCGCGATGCGCCTGTGTCACAGCAGTCTGCATATCTGGACATCATCAGGAAAAGCACAGGTGGCGGTCAGGTTTATATGTCAGCACTTCAGCAAATCAGCGCGAATGCGCCGTCTGCCGCCGTTGCAGGAATTCTCATGGACAAGCCTGGCGGTGTGGTTGCTGAGAAAAACTGGTTCAATCCTGATGTGTCTGTATCGTCCTCTACCGCATCACAAACCATTCTGGCTGGTGCCGCAGCGCGGAAGGGATCGAAAGAGGCCAAAGGCATTACCATGCCGAAAGAGAACGAAATGCGGCTTGAGTTCAGCGACACCGTCAAAGATGCATTTGCCGGTGACGCACAGGGCGCATCTATGGCGTATGAAGTTGCGAAAGACTACTACGCCGGGGTGATAGCGCAGAAGGGCGATCTCTCTGGCGAGCTGGATTCTGACGTCTGGAAGCAGGCAATCAACGTTGCTACCGGCGGTGTGCACGACTACAACGGCATGGGTAATGTCCTGCTGCCGTGGGGCATGTCCTCTGAGCAGTTCGATAAAGAGGTTAATCAGGCATGGGAAACGCAGGTTACCGGCGCTGGCGTTAAGGCTCCGCCTGGTCAGTACGGCCTGCAAAGCTACGGCGACAGCCAGTATCTTGTGAAGCTCGGCACTGGCTATCTGCTGAAGCCTGACGGATCGCCAGTCATTATCGACCTGACGCAGCAGCGCCTGCGCTTTACGGGAGATATTCCGCAATGAGCTACTTCGGATTTAACCCGGTAAACCAGAATCAGCAACTGGATCAGGCCGCTTCTAACCCAATCGGCAGCCCTAAAAACGATGTCGGGTTTTTCGATGGGTTTGTCAGTGGTGCAGCATCCGGTCTTTATTCCGGACTGGTTGCTAAACCTGACCAGCTTTTGTGGGCTGGCGTTGATGCTGTTGTATCGCCGATCGCTCAGTTTGTTAATGACAACACATCGTTTCGTGACACGTCACCTGAATACATTGCGCGGCAGAGAGAGCTTGCTGCAGCGCAGGTTAAACGCCTGACGCCGGATGCTGCTACCACCGGCACCGCAGGACAGGTGCTGTATGGTCTTTTCGATATGGGGTCGCAGGCAGTAGTCAGTACGCTGGCAGCCGGTCCTGCTGGAGCCGCTGCTGCTGTGACCAGCTTGCAGGGATTCTCCGAGTTTGAGCGACTGCGCGGAGAAGGCGTCGATTACAGCACCGCTCAGGAAGTGGCGCTGGTGCACGGCCTTACAGCTGGTGCCGGTACGGTCATACCTATGAGCATCGGCCTGCGTGCTGGTGGTGCTCTGGCTGAAGGTGTCGGTGCTCAGTTATCACGATCGGCGCTTGGCAATGCTGCTGGTGCCGCTGCTCGCGCTGCGCCTGATATCGCTTATGCGGCAGGCACGAACGTCGCTTTCGGTATGGCCATGCGCGGCAGCACCGCCTCTATCCTGCGTAATAATGGCTATGAGGATATGGCCTCGCAGTATGACGTATTCGATAAGCAGGCGATGGCGATAGATGCCGTTCTCGGCCTGGCATTCGGCGGTGTAGGCCGGTTCGTAAACTCGCGTGGTGAAAATGTTCGCCCGCCTGATTTTATGCCTGCCGACGTCGATGCCGCGCTGGCGGCCAATGCTGCTCATCATGCTGAGTTTGATATCGCTCCTGGCATTCCGGTTAATGTGCTGTCACGCGATGCGCATGCTCAGGCATTACGGCAGGCGATGCAGGATGTCAGCGCAGGCCGATCGGTTGATGTGGCGAGCATTGTTGAGCCTGCGGCATTCACCAACATACCGGCACGGCGCAGCATTATATCGCAGGCACTGGATGAGATGCTTTCTCAGGCAGATGAGGGAGCGACATCCAGGGCTCTTGAAATGCGGACGCTTGAGGATCAGGCTGCGCAAATTCTTCCGCGTGGCGACCGCAAGGTTTACCAGTCTGAAATAGCCAACAGCGAACGCATTATCACCAACCTCACTGAGCAGCGTAACCAGATACTGGCAGAGCAGCCGGCTGGCAGCGGCAAAGCGCTGTCCCGTGCCCGCGCCGACAAGCAGGCAAGACTGAGAGATGTAGATCAGCGCATCAGCGAGGCACAGGGTCGGCTGGAATTCTCTCGTAACTCCCTAGCCCCGCATGAGCCTGGTGGTGAATTCTTCGAAGCCAGGGCAGAGATCGCCCGCAGGCAGCAAGCAGAGGCAGAGCTTGATGCTCAGGCTCTTTCATTTTTCCGCACGGCAGAAGTGCGATCCGCCGATGAAGTCGCACCGCTGGAGCCGAACGTGGCCCTCCGGGATATGGAAAGCGTGCCAGCGCCAAGACCGGCAGAGAACCAGCAGGACATCGACGTGATGGCTGCTGAAGAATCGCTGGCAGAATCTCCAGACATGATGATCACCGTGCTCGATGATGAAGGAAATCCGCAATCCAGAAGCGCACGTGAGGTGCTAGATGATGCTGCACGGGAAAATGAGCAGGCCGTGCAGGACTCCAGACTTTTCGATGTCGCTGTTGCGTGTTTCTTAAGAGGATAAATTATGCGTCAGGAATGTATTAACGCCGTGCAGCAGGCCGCAAGCCGCCGACTCACGCAGCAGGAAATCCAGAATATTGAAGACCGTATTTACCGGAACATGCGACAACTTGCCCGCAATGATCCTGCTTCATGGCGGGCGATGACTGATGCCGAACGTCTGCGCCGTGCCGGGCAGTTAGCGGCAAACGAGTTGACCAATGAAGCAGCGCTGAAGAAGCGTCGGGTGGCGCTCACCATTGCAGCCAGGCAGCGACTCGACGCCTTCATAAAGACCTACCAAGGGAAAGACGGAAAGCTTGAGGCTCTTAACCGCACCATCGCCTTTCACGCTGACGGTAAATCAAATTTCCTGTCGGTAGAATCACGCGGTAAAGCCACCCGCGACTATGCACTAAGCCAGATTCAGGAAGCATTTGAAGCGGTAGACCCGCGATTCTTCCATCTGTTTGAGGATGAGGCCAGCGTGCGCGATCTGGTTTACGAGATGCGCGGTCAGGACACCGGAAACGTAAGAGCGAAGAAGGGCGCAAAAGCATGGTCTGGCGTTACTGAATTGCTGCGCCAGCGCTTCAATGACGCTGGTGGTGATATCGGCTACCTGGAAAACTGGGGCATCCCTCAACACCACTCGATGGAGAAAGTCGGCAGGGTGTCACAGGATAAGTGGGTTAGCGACATCATCGGCAAACTGGATCGCAAGTACTACATCAAAGATGACGGCCAGTTGATGAGCGATGCTGAGTTGATAACCTTCCTGGGCGAGGCATACAACACCATCGCCACCGGCGGGCTGAACAAATTAAGCGACACCGGAATGCGCATTTCCGGCGCGCGCTCTAATCGTGGTAACGCATCCCGTCAGATCCACTTTAAAGACGCAGACTCCTACCTTGAGTATCAGCGCGAATACGGCGATCGCTCTCTGTGGGAAGTCATGGTAGGTCACCTGGAAGGCATCAGTAAGGATATCGCGCTGGTTGAAACATACGGGCCGAACCCCGATCACGTTTTCCGCTCAATCCTGGACGAGGTTACTGCTGAACAGGCCACTGCCAACCCTGAGCGCACTGGCAGGATTAAGCGCCTGGCAAACAGCACCGAGAACCTTTACAACTTTATCGCCGGAAAGACGCAGCCGATCGCCAATCCGCACATCGCACGATGGTCGGACAACATACGAAACTGGATGGTCGCCAGCCGTCTTGGTTCTGCGCTGCTCGCGTCATTCTCTGATCTCGGGACAATGTACCTTTCGGCAAAGGTAGCGAATCTACCGATGAACAAGCTGTTTATGAACCAAATTGAAGCGATGAACCCGGCGAACAGAACGGAACTGGCACGGGCGCGCCGGGCTGGCCTGGCAATGGAATCACTTCTCGGCAGTGTTAACCGCTGGGCGATGGACAACATGGGACCGTCTATATCACGCTGGGCAGCGACGGCGGTGATGCGCGCCAGTGGCCTGACTGCGTGGACTGATGCGCATAAGCGAGCCTATGGCGTTACGATGATGGGTAGCCTGGGAGAAGTGGTAAGCCGGACTCCAGATCTGCGTAGCCTTGATGACAATGATTTCCGCATCCTAAAAAGTAAGGGCATTACTGATCAGGACTTCAGTGTGTGGAAGCTTGCGCAACAGGAAGACTGGGGAAATGGTAATACAACCATGCTCACGCCAGAAAGTATCATGCGCATCCCCGACGCTGCATTACAGCATATTGGACCGCCGGAACGCGTCAGGTTTGAGGCAATGCGTCGGCTGCTTGGCGCGGTATCTGAAGAAGTTGATATGGCTGTCATTACTCCCGGCGCGCGAGAACAGGTTCTTACCGGTGGTGGCCTGCAACGCGGAACGTGGAAGGGTGAACTTACGCGAAGCGTTTTCCTGTTTAAGTCCTTTCCGATCTCAGTGGTAATGCGCCACTGGACACGCGCAATGGGTATGCCGTCCGCAGGCGGACGCGCCGCTTACATCGCTACATTCCTCGCCAGCACCACGATTCTTGGTGCGCTTTCTCAGCAACTTAACGATCTGGCATCCGGACGTAATGCTCGCGACATGACCGGTAAAGATGCTGGTAAATTCTGGCTTGGCGCTCTGCTGAAAGGTGGCGGCCTTGGCCTTTATGGTGATTTTCTGCTGTCAGACCATACCCGTTACGGCGGTGGGGCACTGGCTTCAATGCTCGGGCCGGTGGCCGGGCTGGTAGATGATGTGGTTAAGCTGGGGCAGGGGATCCCGCTCAATGCTGTAGAGGGTAAGCCGGAGCAGACAGGAGGCGATCTTGTTAAGTTGGGCAAAGGGCTGATACCCGGTGCTAATCTCTGGTATGCAAAAGCGGCGCTTGACCATATGATATTTAACCAGATGCAGGAATACTTCTCTCCTGGCTATCTCCGTAAGGTAGAGCAGAGATCGAAGAAGAACTTCAACCAGACTTACTGGTGGCGTCCTCAGGACGTTACGCCACAATAATACTGGGCAAGATAATGTATCAGATCATCTTTATAGTATTGATATGCGCTGCTTTTCTAGTCTACTCATATATGTTTGATAAAAAAGGTTTTGATTTAGAACCGCAACTGCGTGTGGCTTGTTGGTTTGGATTGATAGTATTCAGTATTGTATTAATAGGCAGGTTGTTGTGATTTATAAGTAATTCAAAAAAGCCCGCTTAGCGGGCTTTAATTCATTACTTACCGCCAGGCCTTGAGTCGGCAGAACGACCACCGCAGCGGGATCCATCTGAAGCAGTATCATCAGAATGCTGGCAATTTCCGGCGTATGCCTGTGTTGCTGCACCAAGTGACAAGAGAACTAATAAAACTGCAAAGATTTTTTTCATTATGAGCATATCCATGTGTAGGCCACAGATCGTGGCAAATACATTTTATACCCCAAAAGTAAATTCTATCTGGTTTGTTTTCGTAATTGTTCTGCACAGTAATCAAGATGCATTTGCAGATCCTTCATGGACATCTGCGAGCTGGTGACATAGTTAACCAGGGCAGTCAGCTCTGCCATCGGGCCATCAACATTAAAGCCATCCTCACCCAACTGGCGCAGCAACGTCATCAGGTGTGAATCTTCAACAAGGGAGCGGACGCCTCCCGGCGTGTGTATGCGTTCGGCAAAGCCTTTTTCCAGCGGGTGATGTAGCCCCCTGAAACACCGGACAGTAGCTGTATCTCCAGATAAGAGATAG
>NZ_JACASJ010000088.1:0-21306 GCF_013391025.1 Enterobacter sp. SECR19-1250
TCATCCTTCCAGAGGGTATGACGTATGACACCACGCGAAATAGCTTTATTGACCATCGCCAAACTTGAGCACGGAGGCCACCAGCTTACACAGGCAGATCAACGGGAGATAGAACGCTCAGTTAATGCCGATATAGCCCGGCGCGACAGGTTCCGCGAAATGATGCGAGCACCTGCCTACCAGTGGAAGAAGCCAGCGCCGCGCAGGTAGATATGGGATTATTCCACATGTAACTTATGCGTATTAAGCAAATTTCCTTTATTCACCTTTACAGAATTGTGAGTACGTCAGTATCGTTATCCTTCCGATTCGCATTTATTCAGGATTTGCATGTACCAGCTAAAGATAACCATCCGAGACAGCAAGCCACCTATATGGCGGCGTGTGCTGGTTCCAGAGCAAATCCCCTTTAGTGAACTTCACGCGGTGATCCAGTTGGCTTTTGGCTGGAATGACGAACACCTGTATATGTTCGAGAAAGGGCGTAAAGGTGATCCCGGTAGCGAGTATCGCGTATGGGGTGAGGATGAAAGCATGGGTAATGCGGCAATCACACCACTATGGGCAGCGCTCCAGAATGATGGTGACAAGCTGGTTTACACGTATGACTTTGGCGACTGGTGGGATTGCGTCATTGTGCTGGAGAAGCAAACACACGATACGAGCAATCAGCCCATTAGCTGCCTGCGTGGGAAAGGCACCACCCCGGCGGAAAACTCAGGCGGCTTGCATGGTTACAATGAATTGCTATTACAGGCCAGAGAGTCTGATAATCCTGAGCAGGCCGAGATCCACAATTTCCTGATGCTGGATATTGAACGCCGGGTTTACGACCTGAGCCGCATCAACGACAGATTGCAGGCTATTAACTGACCCGCATGTATTCACCTGATATTGCGTTATCAGCGCCGCCAGTATCGCGCATAACAGCGCACTGACCGGGTAAACCGTAGCGCACGACCGTTGCGTTAGTCTCACCGCCGCGCCGTATCTGGCGCGATTCATACACTGTCACCCGCTCAAGCAGTCCACCAGCAACCATGCTTTCCAGTGTGCGCCGGGTTGATTCGAGCTGGTGACGCTTATCGAACGACACCATGCCATGAAGCAGGTAGGCCACACCCGACACATCGAACGGCGGCGCACCAATCTCACCAGTAACCCAATCGAGGCTATCAGGTTCAAAGTAGCTGAGTATCTCTTTTTTGCGGCTGGTCATTCTCATGGCTGGCAGGTTCCTTATTGTGGGATAGCACTATCATACAATAAGAAAATGGCTATCACGGTAAGGATACGGTGAGGTTTCGATAGCACGGCAAGATTACGGCAAGGGATCGGAGAAGCTGCGAAACATTCGTAGTTCAAAAAGTGAGCTAAAAAGCAGAGCACTTTGATTTTTGTTGTACACAAGGTTGTACCCATTTTTATTTGTCGAATTATAAAAACATTTAAAATCAATGTTATTGGTGCTGTATTTGTCTTTCACATTAAGAAAAGCAAATAAACTTTGCCTGTCTCACGAAAACCCGCTCCTGTCGCGGGTTTTTTTCGCCCATACAAAACGCCTGCCTTCCTTGTGTGAAGTCAATCACTATTCGCTTTTAACCATGTTTAAATCTAAGAAAGTAGACAATCGTCGAATTTTCATCTTAAAGTCCAGGGGCTGGTACTAGACAAAACTAGCGCCTGGTTATCAAATGGTTAACTCATTTTTCGCCGCATGTAAAAAATCGGTCAGATACGTAACTGGCCGGCGTACGCGCGGTGCTTTCAGCACAACGACATACCTTTCGGGAGAATTATGCAATCCTCTGTTAATCAAAAAGAAAGCCGAACGTTCTTCGGCCATCCTTATCCGCTCGGTTCGCTGTTCTTTACCGAGATGTGGGAGCGTTTCTCGTTTTACGGCATTCGTCCGTTACTGATCCTCTTTATGGCCGCCACTGTCTATGACGGCGGCATGGGGCTGGCGCGTGAAAACGCCTCGGCGATTGTCGGTATCTTCGCCGGTGCCATGTACCTGGCCGCGCTGCCGGGTGGCTGGCTGGCCGATAACTGGCTCGGCCAGCAGCGAGCCGTATGGTACGGTTCGATTCTGATTGCGCTCGGCCACCTGTCGATTGCGCTCTCGGCGGTGATGGGGAACAACCTGTTCTTTATCGGCCTGATGTTTATTGTGCTGGGATCGGGCCTGTTCAAGACCTGTATCTCCGTGATGGTCGGCACCCTGTATAAAAAAGGCGATGCGCGTCGTGACGGCGGATTCTCGCTGTTCTATATGGGCATCAACATGGGCTCGTTCATTGCGCCGCTGATTTCCGACTGGTTGATTAAAACCCACGGCTGGCACTGGGGCTTTGGTATTGGCGGCATCGGGATGCTGGTGGCGCTGATTATCTTCCGCGTGTTTGCTGTCCCGTCCATGAAGCGCTACGACAGCGAAGTGGGCCTCGATTCCACCTGGAACAGCCCGGTGGTCAAACGCAACGGCGTGGGCGCGTGGCTGCTGGCGCTGGCGGTTGGGGTGGCGGTTCTCGTCACGCTGATCGCCCAGGGGGTCATTGTGATTAACCCGGTCGCGGTGGCCAGTATGCTGGTCTATGTGATTGCGGCATCCGTTGCGCTCTACTTCATTTATCTGTTCATCTTCGCGGGTCTGACCCGTAAAGAGCGCGCCAGACTGCTGGTCTGCTTTATCCTGCTGGTTTCCGCTGCGTTCTTCTGGTCCGCGTTTGAACAGAAACCGACTTCCTTTAACCTGTTTGCCAACGACTACACCAATCGCATGATCGGTGATTTCGAAATTCCGGCCGTATGGTTCCAGTCGATCAACGCCCTGTTCATCATTCTGCTGGCACCGGTATTCAGCTGGGCGTGGCCGAAGCTTGCCACCATGAACATTCGCCCGAGCAGTATCACCAAGTTTGTTATTGGTATTCTTTGTGCGGCGGCGGGCTTTGGCCTGATGATGCTGGCGGCGCAGAATGTGCTGAGCAACGGCGGAGCAGGCGTTTCGCCGTTCTGGCTGGTAGGCAGTATTTTGATGCTGACGCTGGGTGAACTGTGTCTGAGCCCGATTGGTCTGGCTACCATGACCCTGCTGGCACCAGAAAGAATGCGCGGTCAGATGATGGGGCTGTGGTTCTGCGCAAGTGCGTTGGGTAACCTGGCTGCCGGTCTGATTGGCGGCCACGTGAAGGCAGACCAGCTGGATATGCTGCCAGATCTCTTCGCGCGTTGCTCCATCGCGCTGCTGATTTGTGCTGCGGTACTGATCGTTCTCATTGTGCCGGTTCGTCGCATGCTGGAAAATGCCCGGACGAAACCTGCCACTGAGGCGGTATAATCGATCGGCCGGGGCGACCGCTTCGCCCCGGCAACCTGCTTAAGGAGTTACTATGTCGATCGCCTGTCCAACCTGCCATACCGAGCTGGAGCCGCAAAACGGCGTGGCTTACTGCGAACACTGTCACAAAGATATTGCGCTCGAAGCCCGCTGCCCGGAGTGCCATCAGCCACTCCAGGTATTAAAGGCCTGCGGTGCGGTGGACTATTTCTGCCAGAACGGCCACGGCCTGATCTCTAAAAAACGCGTGGAGTTCGTCCCTGTCGGGGCTTAATCACACACGCAGCCTTCGCCTTTCTGCCAGAGTTCAACCAGCGATTCGGGCGCTTCCTGCTCCGGTACCAGCACAATAATATCGGTATACTGCGCTTCGTTGTGCCGGGTCCAGAAGATCTGGATACGAAAATAACGCTGGTCACCGCTGCCTGGTGACGACGTCTGACCAGGCGGTTGCCCACGCGGAATGGCTTGCTCCAGAATACTCACCACGCGCTGACGCTGCGCCTCATTGAGAGATGAGAGCGTGATGGTGCGCTGGCCGCTCAGCCTGGGAATAAAAGCGACGCCGCCTTCCCGGGCCAGCTTAACCACGGCGTCATCCGTCAGTTCCGGAACCTGCATTTACAGCACTCCCACCTGTTCCCAGGCTTGTCTTATCGCCGCCCCAACGTCGCTGCCCGAGCGCTTTTCGCCGTGGGCTATCGTCAGTTTTGCGAAGGCATCAAAATCCGCATCTTGTGGCAGATTGCGATCGCAAACTGTGTCGTACCAGGCATAACCCGCTTTTTCCCAGGCATAGCCGCCGATTGCCGTTGCGGCCAGATAAAACGCCCGGTTGGGAATGCCGGAGTTCAGGTGGACGCCGCCGTTATCTTCACGCGTTTTGATGAAATCCTTCATGTGCGCCGGTTGCGGATCTTTACCGAGCAGAGGATCGTCATAGGCGGTGCCCGGCTCCGACATGGAGCGCAGCCCTTTGCCGTTAATCCCTTTCGCCAGCAGACCTTCGCCAATCAGCCAGTCGGCCTGGTCGGCGGTTTGCTTCAGGTGATACTGTTTAACCAGCGAGCCAAACACGTCCGACAGGGACTCATTCAGCGCACCCGATTGTTCAAAATAGATCAGCCCGGCTTCGGTCTCGGTAACGCCATGGCTGAGTTCGTGCGCCACAACGTCGATGGCAATGGTAAAACGGTTAAATATTTCCCCGTCGCCATCGCCAAAGACCATCTGCTGACCGTTCCAGAAGGCGTTCTGGTATTCCCGGCCATAATGCACGGTGCCGGTGAGGATCAGCCCTTTATTATCGAGCGAGTCACGCTGGTATTCTTTCCAGAAGAAATCGTGGGTGATGCCTAAATAGTCATAGGCTTCATCGACGGCCACATCCCCATTGGACGGCTGGCCTTCATAGCGCACCTGCGTGCCTGGCAGCTCCTGGGTCTGTTTCGCATCGTAGATATCACGCTCCAACTGTCCGGCTTTGCTCACGTGCGGCGCGGCTGGTTTACCGGGCATGTGGGCCATTAGCGTCTGGACATGGGTTAAAGTCTGGCGGGCGCAGCGCTGCTGCGGCTCAGAACCGCTTTCGATAATACGACGAAGAATATAGGGGGGGATCACGCTGTGAATTCGGGTCATGCAACTCTCCTGTTTTCTGGCAATGCCGAAAAAAGAATCTTCTTAAGTGTAAAACATTAAACCGGTGCTGGTTGTAAGTCGGACAATTCGTCTCCTTAAAAACTGGCGCAACGCTTCACCACCGTTTAGGTTTTTTAAACGGCATTAAGTAAGAGGAGCGTAATGAACAGACAGACTTCGCTGAGCATAACCGGGTTTTCAATCATCGCGGTGACCTATGGTATGGCAAGGTTTTCGTGGGGCCTGATGCTGCCTGATATCCGCCAGGCTATCCCTTTCACCCCGCAGGTGGCGGGGTTTATAGCCTCCTGTAGTTATGCGGCGTATTGCATGTCGATATTTATGGCCTCATACCTTATTGCGCGCGTTGGGCCTCGTTTGCCCGCCTTGCTGGCGGCCATCGCCGCCGCCGCGGGGTTGTTCATTCTCGCGACTTCGGCACATTCAACGATGCTGGCGATAGGTTTATTTATTGCCGGGCTGAGCTCGGGCCTGGCCTCACCGGCCCTTGCCGGGGCGGTTAATGACAGGATCGCCCCTGACCGTCAGCTCCATGTGAATACCACCATCAATGCCGGAACGAGCGGTGGGATCATTCTCTCGGTGCCCGTTCTGTTTTTCATGCCCGGGGGCTGGCGGGCAGCCTGTGTTGTGTTCGCCATTATGGCGCTGCTGTGCCTGCCGGCTTTGTGGCGGTATCTGCCGTCATCTGCGGCGAAATCCCGTGAGTCAACGCCAAAGGTGCTATCTATCGTACGCAAACCCGGCATGTTTCGGCTGCTGGGGATTGCCTTTATCAGCGGTATGGCCAGCGCCGCATGGTGGAGCTTTGGCCCGGAAATACTTATGCGTCACACGGAGCTGGATAGCGCAGCGACCAATGTTCTCTGGCTGATAAGCGGCGGGGCGGGGATTGTTGCCATATTTACCGGAAGTATGGCAAGGCGTATCGGCATGCGGGGGGTCTATCGTTTATCCCAGATCTTCATGGCCATTTCTCTGGCGGTTCTGACAGTAAGCCACGGTTTCTCCTGGTGGCTTATTCCGGCAGTGGCCATGAGCGGCGCGGGGTATGTGATTTTGTCCGGGGTATTGCTGGTGAAGGGGGCAGAGATCGCACATCCTTCACCTGCGGCTGGAGTCAGCCTGGCCTTTCTGATGCTGGCAGGCGGGCAGGTTGTGGGGGCTATCCTTTTTGGCCTGCTTCTGGGGTTAACGAGCGCAGTGGCTGCGCTGGCGATTTTTTCAGGCATGTCCTGGCTGATGCTAGCCGTCACGCCAGAGAGCCATCGCTGATTACGCCTTTTTACGGGCGCGAGGTTTTTTTACCGGCATCACGCCTTTCACTTCGCTTTCCACCCAGCCGTCCGACAGACGGGTGGTCAGCACGTCTCCGGCTTTCACCTGTTTGGTTTGCTTCAGCACTTGGCCGTCAGTGGCGGTGGTAACGCTATAGCCACGTGCCAGGGTAGAAAGTGGGCTAACCGCTTCGAGATGGGTCACCGCATTGCCAAAGCGTTCGCGGGTGGTGCTAAGTCGTGCCCGGACAGTTTCTGCCAGACGATACTCCAGCTGCTGAATGCGCGTTTGTGCGCGGTAAATTTTCGACTGCGGGTTTTGCTGGTTCAGGCGCTGCGTCACGCGCTGCTGACGCGACATCGCGCGCTTGAGCTGATTATCCAGCGCGAAGTTCATCCGCTGGCGCAGACGCTCCAGCACGGTTTGCTGACGCGCAAGGCGAAGCTGTGGATGCTGCTGCTGCAGGCGGTGATGAAGCTGGGTAAAGCGGCGGGTACGGTTAGCGAGGAAGTAGTCCATCGCCATCTCCAGGCGCTGCTGGCCGTTCTGGATCTGACGCAGCAGCTCCAGCTGATTGCGGCTCACCACTTCTGCCGCAGCAGACGGCGTAGGCGCGCGTAAATCCGCAACGAAATCGGCTATCGTCACATCTGTTTCATGCCCGACCGCACTCACGATGGGAATAGCACTCGCAAAAATCGCCCGCGCCACGCGCTCGTCGTTGAAGCTCCACAAATCTTCCAGCGAGCCGCCGCCACGCCCAACGATTAATACGTCGCACTCATGATGCGCGTTCGCCAGCTCAATGGCACGCACAATCTGGCCTGGCGCATCGTCACCCTGAACAGCGGTCGGGTAGATGATGACGGGCAGGGAAGGATCGCGACGCTTGAGGACGTGCAAAATATCGTGCAGCGCGGCACCGGTTTTCGAAGTGATTACCCCAACGCAGTGGGCTGGTGAGGGCAGGGGCTTTTTATACTGCTGGTCGAACAACCCCTCTTGCGAAAGCGCAGCCTTAAGCTGTTCATACTTCTGCTGGAGTAAGCCTTCGCCCGCAGGTTGCATGCTCTCGACGATAATCTGGTAGTCGCCGCGCGGTTCATACAATGTGATATTGGCGCGCACCAGCACCTGCTGGCCATGCTGAGGACGAAACGTCACGCGGCGGTTGCTGTTGCGGAACATGGCGCAGCGCACCTGGGCGGTGTCGTCTTTTAAAGTAAAGTACCAGTGGCCGGAAGCGGGCTGCGTGAAGTTAGAGATCTCACCGCTGATCCAGACCTGCCCCATTTCCTGCTCAAGCAGCAAACGCACCGTCTGATTCAGGCGGCTGACAGTATAAATTGAGGGGGATTGAGAGGATAACATGTGAGCGGGATCAAATTCTAAATCAGCAAGTTATTCAGTCGATAGTAACCTGCTGAGAGGGGAGTGCAAGGTTTTTTTATAAAAAAGTGTGGATGCAATCGGTTACGCTCTGTATAATGCCACGGCAATATTTAACCACCCAGGTCAGAGATATTGCCCATGCTACGTATCGCTAAAGAAGCACTGACGTTTGACGACGTCCTCCTCGTTCCCGCTCACTCCACCGTTCTGCCGAATACTGCCGATCTCAGCACGCAGTTGACGAAAACCATTCGCCTGAACATTCCTATGCTCTCTGCGGCAATGGACACCGTGACTGAAGCGCGCCTGGCTATTGCCCTGGCACAGGAAGGTGGCATTGGCTTTATTCACAAAAACATGTCTATCGAGCGTCAGGCTGAAGAAGTTCGCCGCGTGAAGAAGCATGAATCCGGCATCGTATCCGATCCACAGACCGTTCTGCCAACCACCACCCTGCACGAAGTGAAAGCCCTGACCGAACGTAACGGCTTTGCCGGTTACCCGGTGGTGACCGAAGAGAACGAGCTGGTGGGTATCATCACCGGCCGTGACGTGCGTTTCGTGACCGACCTGAACCAGCCGGTTAGCGTATATATGACGCCAAAAGAGCGTCTGGTGACCGTGCGTGAAGGTGAAGCGCGTGATGTCGTCTTCGCAAAAATGCACGAAAAACGCGTTGAGAAAGCGCTGGTTGTGGATGCGAACTTCCACCTGCGCGGTATGATCACCGTTAAAGACTTCCAGAAAGCAGAACGTAAACCTAACGCCTGTAAAGACGAGCATGGCCGTCTGCGCGTTGGCGCTGCGGTTGGCGCAGGTGCCGGTAACGAAGAGCGTGTTGATGCGCTGGTTGCCGCAGGCGTTGACGTGCTGCTGATTGACTCCTCCCACGGCCACTCCGAAGGCGTTCTGCAACGTATTCGCGACACCCGTGCGAAATATCCTGATCTGCAGATCATCGGCGGTAACGTGGCGACGGGCGCAGGTGCTCGCGCGCTGGCTGACGCAGGTTGCAGCGCGGTGAAAGTGGGTATCGGCCCAGGCTCCATCTGTACAACCCGTATCGTGACCGGTGTAGGTGTTCCACAGATCACTGCGGTTTCTGACGCGGTGGAAGCGCTGGAAGGCACCGGTATTCCGGTCATCGCAGACGGCGGTATCCGCTTCTCTGGCGACATCGCTAAAGCGATCGCCGCAGGTGCTTCCGCGGTGATGGTTGGCTCCATGCTGGCAGGGACTGAAGAATCCCCGGGTGAAATCGAACTCTACCAGGGCCGTTCTTACAAATCTTACCGCGGTATGGGCTCTCTGGGCGCGATGTCCAAAGGTTCTTCTGACCGTTACTTCCAGACCGATAACGCTGCTGACAAACTGGTGCCGGAAGGTATCGAAGGCCGCGTTGCCTACAAAGGCCGTCTGAAAGAGATCATTCACCAGCAGATGGGCGGCCTGCGCTCCTGTATGGGTCTGACCGGCTGTGGTACCATTGACCTGCTGCGTACTAAAGCGGAATTCGTACGCATCAGCGGTGCGGGTATCCAGGAGAGCCACGTTCACGACGTGACGATCACCAAAGAGTCCCCGAACTACCGTCTGGGCTCCTGATAAGTTTCCGCGCCCGGCTCATGCCGGGCGCTCTGTTTTTGTTTCACTTGCCTCGGAATTAGCGTCAATGACGGAAAACATTCATAAACATCGCATTCTCATCCTGGACTTTGGTTCTCAGTACACTCAGCTGGTGGCGCGTCGCGTGCGTGAACTGGGCGTTTACTGTGAACTGTGGGCGTGGGATGTCACGGAAGCACAGATTCGCGAATTCAATCCAAGCGGCATTATCCTGTCCGGCGGCCCGGAAAGCACCACCGAAGAGAACAGCCCGCGTGCGCCGCAGTATGTGTTCGAAGCGGGCGTGCCGGTATTCGGCGTCTGCTACGGTATGCAGACCATGGCAATGCAGCTGGGCGGCCACGTAGAAGGCTCTAACGAGCGTGAGTTTGGCTATGCACAGGTTGAAGTGGTGAACGACAGCGCGCTGGTGCGCGGTATCGAAGACTCCCTGACCGCAGACGGCAAACCGCTGCTGGACGTGTGGATGAGCCACGGCGATAAAGTGACCGCTATCCCGTCCGACTTCGTGACCGTTGCCAGCACCGAAAGCTGCCCGTTCGCGATTATGGCGAACGAAGAGAAACGCTTCTACGGCGTGCAGTTCCACCCGGAAGTGACTCACACCCGTCAGGGTATGCGCATGCTGGAGCGCTTCGTGCGCGATATCTGCCAGTGTGAAGCGCTGTGGACCCCGGCTAAAATCATCGACGACGCCGTTGAGCGCATCCGTCAGCAGGTTGGCGATGACAAAGTCATTCTCGGCCTGTCCGGTGGCGTTGACTCCTCCGTAACCGCGATGCTGCTGCACCGCGCTATCGGTAAAAACCTGACCTGCGTATTCGTGGACAACGGTCTGCTGCGTCTGAATGAAGCCCAGCAGGTCATGGACATGTTTGGTGACCACTTCGGTCTGAACATCGTTCACGTGGAAGGCGAACAGCGCTTCCTGGACGCGCTGGCCGGTGTCAACGATCCGGAAGCCAAACGTAAGATCATCGGCCGCGTCTTCGTGGAAGTGTTCGACGAAGAAGCGCTGAAGCTGGAAGACGTGAAGTGGCTGGCACAGGGCACAATCTACCCTGACGTGATCGAGTCTGCGGCATCCGCAACCGGTAAAGCACACGTCATCAAATCTCACCACAACGTGGGCGGCCTGCCGAAAGAGATGAAGATGGGTCTGGTTGAACCGCTGCGTGAGCTGTTCAAAGACGAAGTGCGTAAGATCGGTCTGGAACTGGGTCTGCCGTATGACATGCTCTACCGTCACCCGTTCCCGGGGCCGGGTCTGGGCGTGCGTGTGCTGGGCGAAGTGAAGAAAGAGTACTGCGACCTGCTGCGTCGCGCGGATGCTATCTTCATCGAAGAGCTGCACAAAGCTGACCTGTATAACAAAGTGAGCCAGGCGTTCACCGTGTTCCTGCCAGTTCGCTCCGTCGGCGTGATGGGCGATGGCCGTAAGTACGACTGGGTTGTTTCCCTGCGTGCGGTGGAAACCATCGACTTCATGACCGCGCACTGGGCGCACCTGCCGTATGACTTCTTAGGCCGTGTGTCTAACCGCATCATCAACGAAGTGAACGGTATTTCCCGCGTGGTGTATGACATCAGCGGTAAGCCACCGGCTACGATTGAGTGGGAATGATGTATAGCTAGTTCATAGCACATCATATCTATTCAATTTATTCTCTAACCCTCTGTAATAGCAGAGGGTTTTTGTTTATATCTACTCATATCTATTCACTATACACCACATTTTTCGACGGTACAGGTGACGGTATTACCCGAAAGGTATACTCTCATACCGACAAAAACATGGATGCATTACGGGTGAATTGTGCTTACCGATACCAAACTGAAAAACCTCAAACCACAGGACAAACTGTATAAAGTTTCTGACCGTGACGGGCTGTATGTCGCCGTGCTCACGTCAGGCTCTGTCTCGTTCCGCTACGACTACCGAATCAACGGCCGCCGTGAAACGTTGGTGATCGGCCAGTACGGACGTGACGGTATCAGCCTGGCGGAAGCGCGAGAAGAATTGATTAACGCCAAAAAGCTGCTGAAGGCAGGCCAGTCGCCTGCTGCGGCGAAACGAGACGGTATCAGGCAGATCGCCGGCGCTGAAACATTCGCGGTATATACCGACACCTACATGAAACACGTCACCCTGGCAGACAGCACCCGCGCCATGAAGCAGGCAGTGATCGGCAGGGATATCCTCCCGGCGCTTGGAAACAAAATGATGACTGAGATAACCACCAGGATGGTGCGCGACCTTTGCGACCGTATCGTCGAGCGTGGCGGCCGGGCAACGGCGATTCAGGTCAGGGAGATAATCAGCAGCGTCTACCGGTACGCCAACGACCGCGGGCATGGTCTGTTCAATCCTGCTGCTGACATTAAGCCATCATCGATCGCCATGTTTAAGCCCCGCGAGCGCACACTGTCGCCTGAGGAAATTGGCATATTCTTCCGTGCGCTGGATGACGTCGGTGCGATGGGCACCATGAAGATGGCGCTGAAGCTGGTACTGCTGACGCTGGTTCGCAAAAGCGAATTCACTTACGCGACGTGGCAGGAGATCGATTTCAAGAACTGGACATGGACGATCCCCGCAGACCGAATGAAGGCCAGGCGCGCACATGTGATTTACCTGCCGAAGCAGGCGCAGGATCTGCTGGTTGGGTTGCAGATGTGCGCTGGTGGCAGTGAATACCTGGTTCCTGGACGCTACAACTTCCGCAAGCCATTATCGAACGCCGCGCTGAACTCCCTTATCGACCGGACCGTGGAAGCAATAAATAAAGACAGCGAGAAAATACAGGCCTTCACCGTGCACGACTTGCGCCGCACGGCCAGCACGCTGCTGCATGAAGCTGACTATCCATCAGACTGGATCGAGAAGGCACAGGCGCACGAGCAGAAAGGAGTCCGGGCTGTTTACAACAAAGCGGAGTATGCCCGGCAGCGCGCATATATGTTGCAGCAGTGGGCGGATATGGTTGATGCCTGGATTAAAGGGGAGCACACCGATCTGGTGCCGTTCTCCCCGTCGAAGTTTGAGAAGTGGATGGAAGGAAAGGATTAAGCAGCCTCCCGTCTTGCCAGGCGGGAATTGCCATACGTCATAAGAGTATCGCGCTCAACCGTTGTAAATTCGCAATGCGTTCTCGGGTATGGCTTCCAGATAATCAGTAATGATCCTTTGTTGTTGCCGCTGACCGGCTTACCAGTTACCGGATTGATAAATGCCAGCCGCCCGGCAGTGATGAAGCG
Organism: Enterobacter sp. SECR19-1250; assembly: GCF_013391025.1. Lineage (NCBI taxonomy): Bacteria > Pseudomonadati > Pseudomonadota > Gammaproteobacteria > Enterobacterales > Enterobacteriaceae > Enterobacter > Enterobacter sp. SECR19-1250. The sequence continues at coordinate 12,563 of NZ_JACASJ010000088.1, forward strand.
TACCTCGCTGGCTGTCTGGATAGCCTCCCTGAACCAGCCAACCGATGTGTCTGCCGGTACAAGCATGACCGTACCGATCTGATTGGCGCTCTCTGCGGCGGCCTTCTTCACGAACGGCATGATGTCGCTGTATGGTGGGTTAAGCCATACATATCCGGGGACATTCAGGTAATCAGCCCACGGCGTTTCCAGCGTGTTCTGCTCGGCGGTGATGAACTTCCGGCACAGAGCGTTATGCGGCGCTGCGGCGGCATCCAGCTGGAAGCAGAACTCGGCATCTAGCGCTGAGAAGATAGCTGGTGGCGTGCGCCATAAATCACGCTGATCAGCTGGCGTATTACTTCCTGCGAAATCAGTCATGCTTCACCGCCTTCCGACTTCTCAGCTTCTACAGCAAGAGACTCCAGCTTATCCATAAACATTGCGGACAGCATTGCGTACTCCGCGTCTGTGGCTGCTGGCATTGGAACAAATCGGATGCCGAACGAGGCGAGCATATTTGCAGCCTCGAGGCACTTTCTTAAATCTGCTGGTGATGCTTTGTTCATGCTGAACCGCCTTCAACTAACGATATTCTTTCTCTACGCGTTTGTGGTGTATCTTCAACAGAAAGAATCAGGCTGTGAATGCATGATCCGTTAGAATTGTATTGCTCAAGCATTTCCAGCACGTCAGAATCAATCTGCGTATCTCCGTAGCTCCCAACGATGCAGAGCAATTCGACAGGAGCACCGAGGTTTTGCAGGGCGATCGTCAACTGCTTTGCTAATGCCATTTTCATTGCTTCGTTGCTCATACTGCCACCTTCCTGCTGTTCATCAGCTCAGCCAGGCGCTGAGCCTTCAATGGGTTTCTGATAACGTCGCCGCTTGGTGCTACCCATCCGCGGCGAATGATGGAATAGGGCAGCGTGACACTGCCCACGGTGATCCCGTCGTGCGGATTAGTCATACACCACCCCGCGACATCCGATCCCGCTGTAGTCCAGGTGCGGCGTGCGGTTCCCTTTGGTTATGCACTGCTGGCGGCGCACCGCGATGCGGGCGCGCTCAACTTCACCAACGGCCGCATCCAGGCACTGGAGCCAGAGGCGGGCCGCGATGCGGTAATGGCCCAGGCGCTCGCGAGCAATAGCCCGGCTTTCGATCTCCATTGCTTCCGGCGTTACTGCCACCACTCTTTCAACACGGCGCTGCGACACGTAGTCTTCGTGATAGCGCTCAAGCTTCGTCTTTTTCATCTGATCCAGACCTCTCAACTGATTACCGCCGCCAGCCACATCAGGTAGGCGACAACGGCCAGACACAGGTAAACATCTGACCATCTGCTGATATGCTTCTTCAGCGCCGTCATGCTGCTGCACTCACGGCAGCACCCTTCACAGGCCGATACTTCCGCAGCTCAACCGGTGGCTTTTTTCCCTGGAATTCGTCCGGGCTGTTCTTCCTGCGATCGTCAAGCCACTTCTCCACTTCTTCCTGGGTCCATGCCACTTTCCCATCGGTGATGTACCAGCGTTTCGGGAATTCGCCATCACGCTCCAGTCGGTCAATCGTGCTCCATGACAGTGGCACCACCTCAAGGAGTTTTTTCTTACTCAATGCACCTTTCATAAATACCTCTCTTGGTTGCAGGTGTGGCGCCGTGGCGCCACGGTGGTGATTACATAGGGACTTCGTTCAGCTCATCGCGGCGAATGCTGTATACATCGGTAGCCTTATCCAGCAGGTCCTGATTTGCTGATAAACGCTTTGCTACGGCTGTATAAGCTGAATCCAATTCTTCAACGGTGACTGCACCGCCTGCGTAAGCAGAAAAATCAGAGAGCAATTTTTCAGGGCTGCGGTCGTCTTTTTTACGGCCAGCATCATGCTCTTCCTGCTTTTGCTCAGGCTTTGAGTTAATCAGCTTGTTCATGCCTGATGCGGTGGCTGGCGCAGGAGTGATATCGCGCTCAACGCGCGGTGCCGTCTCCTGCAATTCGTCAGGGGTGTACACGCCAAGCAGGACGTCAGGTGCATTCAGGCGAGCCCAGCGCTTAACGCACAGGTATGCGAGCTGCTGGCGAGGATCCTGCTCCCAGAGAGGGGAGTTACGCACACCGGCCTGGGCCATGCTGATCGTCAGTTCGCGTGGCTCTGATTCTCCTTTGAGTGTCGCCCACACGGTTACGGTCAGGTTCGGAGATTTGTCGGATTTCCCGTTTACTTTCGACCAGTCACCATCCCAGCGATAATTCAGGCGGGTGGCCAGAAGATTGGAGGAGGACACAACCGCATTCACCAGTTGCGCTTCATAACCCAGCGTGCCGTTAACAACATGAGTTTTCTGTGCCACGGCGAATGGGTTCATACCCCACTGCGCCGCCTGCATGGTCACGGCCAGGCAGTCAGCAGGCTTTCCTGCCAGGTGCGCCGGAACTGTGGCCTTGCTGTCAGCCATCAGGGTTGCGAAACGCACCAGGCGGTCCATACCCTCAGGGCTGAAGATTGCCGCAGCGGTGCCAACGGTAGCACCAGGCTGCGATGTGATTGCGATGTCGTTGCTCATACGTACATATCCTGTTTGCGTGCCCACTCAGGGCGTTTAATAATTTCAAATCCACCCCAGTCGCCTGACTCGCGGCACTGGTGGTAGGTATTCAGATCCCGGCGGAACAGTGCATGCCCGGCGTCTACATCCGGCGCATCCAGTTCGAACACGCGTACCGGGTAACGTCCGCAGTCGATGGTTTCGCTCACCGCCAGGAAGAAGAAACCGTGTGGCTCTCCGGTGGTCTGCTGCGCACCTTCGCGGTACATGGCGTCCTGAACGTGGTACCGGAATTCCTCGACGTGGCGGGAGAAACGCTCCATGTCTGTAACCTTTTTCACGTCCAAAAGCACCGGGTGATATTTCAGTCGCTTATCCGGGCGAATGCGGCACAGTTCGCCAGTCTCCGGATCCGTCCAGTAATGCGATGCTTCGCAGAAACCTTCCGCCTCAAGAAGCCAGCGCGCCGCCGGGTGAGCCATCGTGCTGTCGCGCATCAGTTGCAACTTCCGGCCCTGCTCGGCATCCATAACCGTCATGCCCATTCCAGCAACATCATTCAGGAATGCAGCTTCATCCTCTTTCCCTGCTGTCGTGCGGCGGTTGAACTGCGGCGCCACGATGAAACGCTTATCGAATTCTTCCGGCTCCAGCAGCAGGCAGTGCAGGGCGGTACCCATATCCAGCGCTTTCAGCTTTTCGGTATCGACCGGTGCTGATTTCTGCCACTGCAACAGGGCCGGGCTCAGCGCAACCATATCGAGCTGCGACTTACTCACGCCGTCACCGGCGTGGTAGTCCTCGTTACTGATGTCGAAGTAAATTCCTGGCTTCATGCCGCAGTCCTCGCTGTGTCAAGCTGGTCAGCCAGATCCCACTTCGCGATGATGCTGGTCAGCGCGGCCTGGTACGCTGCGAGAGCTTCTTCAAACTCCGGGCTCATCATCAGCTCTTCCAGAATCTCGGTCCGCACTCCTTTGCGCTCCAGCTCATAGAAAGGTTTTTGCAGCTGGTGGAACTTGATGGCGTCGATCAACTCCACCTGGCGCTCGTAGTGCAACTGACTCAGCTGGTAGTCGCTGTCGATACTGGTCATGATTTTTTTCAGGTTGTTAATCTGCTGGATGTTCACTTGCTCACCCCATATCCATTTCAGTTTTGACTGCCATCTTGGTGACAAATGCCCAGTTGATGGCCTCATGCAGAGTGCGGCACTTGGTGCTCATCAGCCCGCACGCCGTAACGCAGTACCAACCGTTGATGATTTTCCACTGCATAATTCGTTACCTCAGTGTTACCGTTGAGGTAATAATTATCCTTATATGGTTTGAAGTCAATAGGTATGATTATAAAAAATTACCCAATAGGTAATTGTGAGGGGAATAAAAAAGCCGCTCGATGGCGGCTTAGTGTATGAAATATATAAATTTACTCTTGCGATTTACCGTTCTGAACAATCACAAAATCAACGTAGCTCTCAATCTTGCTTTTCTCGCTCTCAGGTAACAATGCGTAGCGGGCCCGGTCGTAATGGATGGTCGCCGGGTCGCGAGGATGGATGAGCAGTTCATAGCCCCGGCGCCCGAACGCGCTGGCGATCGCCTCCAGGGTGGAGATAGAAACGCTGACTTCATTGTTCAGCATGCGGTTTATTGTCGCCTGGGCAACGCCGGACGCTTTCGACAGCTTGCCCTGAGACGACAGGTCGCGGTTATTCTGCATCCACGCTTCGAGATTATGCGCCGCCAGCTGGCCGATATCGGAAGCGGTGATCTCCTCCTGGGGGATGGCAACAGCAGATAGTGAGTGGTCGACGTCCAGCCAGTTAGACGGCTTATTCGCCGCCTTCTCAATCTTGCGCGCCACCGTGTCGCCGACAACCTTCTGCCCGCGGGCCCAGCGGTTCACCAGGTTGGCCTGAGTTCCCAGTTTTTCCGCCAGACGAGTCTGCACCCCGTTAAAGTCACGGTCGATGATATCGTTAATATTCTGCCTGCGGATATCCTGAATACTTTTCATGCTCTGGTGAATCGCCTCATATATGAATTAGTTAGTGTGCCAATTAAAAGCGAATTTACCCCACAGGTAAATGCACCTCGCAGGTAACAAACCTTGATTTTTATTACCTTCTGGGTGAATATTTGTTATCTGAAATTAATATCAGGCAATAGCTATGAGCGAGAACGAAAAATTCGACTTCAAAAAACACTGGTTGCAACTCACTCCTGATGAGCGAACTGCCTTTGCTGACGAGGCCGGAACCACCAGTCACTACATCCAGACGCATCTTACTGGACGCCGGAAAATGCCCGGTAAGACATTGATGAATGGGCTGTTTAAGGCATGCAAACAACGCGGATGGGTCAGGACTAAGCCGGAACTGGCTATCTTCTTCTACGAATAAAACCTCCCTCAAACCCCCATCAGGCCGCCTTCTGGCGGTCTTTTCATATCTATTCAGTGCTCTCAGGTAATAATGATCCGAATATGGTTGATCTTTTTTCGCCCATCGCACAAAATTACCAAAGATAAATTTCAAAGAGAGGTGCAAATGAAGCGATTAACTCAGCGTGAAGCTCTCGAAATGGGCCTCGCCAGGTTCTACACCGGCAAGAAGTGCATTCACGGGCATGACAGTGAGCGCTACACCCTCAGTGGTGAATGCGTTAAGTGCAACAACGAGCGGGCTCGACGCCAGCAGCAGTTGCGTTCAGATAAATTAAAGGCAGCCAGAAAGGCGCGGGAGGCAGCATGAAGATTTTTTTCTCCGGTTCCAGTGCTCAATTATGCATTGAAGCAGAGTCAGAAGAAGAAAAAGCGATGCTCATTATGTGGCACCGGCTGAACATTTCAGATCAGACAATGTACTGCGACATGGTTGATACTGGTTGCTTCGATGGTTTGCGCCTTTGTGGAATCACTGATCTCGAGAAAGAGTAGGTTCATATGGCTAATCAATGGCTACGTCTTTGGCATGATATGCCTAATGACCCGAAGTGGAGAACCATAGCGAGAATATCCGGTCAACCGATAGCTCTCGTTCAGGCCGTTTATGTCCACCTTCTTGTTAGCGGGTCACAAAATGTCACGCGAGGTCACGCTGATGTCACGAACGAGGACTTAGCGTCACATTTTGACGTGACTGAGTGTGACATAGACGCTGTTATTAACGCCATGCAGGGCCGTGTTTTGGATGGAACATACCTTACAGGGTGGGAGCGGAGACAGCCTAAAAAAGAGGACCGTGGCAATGATGAAACAGGAGCAAAATCAGCAACTCAGAGAAAAAGAGAACAGCGTGAAAGGCAGCGAATGCGGCAGCAAGAAAGAAACGAGTCACGGCAATGTCACGACGAGTCACGAAATGTCACGACAGATAAAGAAGAGATAAAGAGAAGAGAAGATATAAATAAAACCCCTCTCTCTGCGCGCGAAGAAATTCAAATCCCTCCCGTTGTTGTTCCGGGTATCGGGGAACCGATCGGCAAATTCACCATGCATGAAAACTGGCAACCGTCAGATGACTTTGTTATGCGCGCCAGGATGTGGGGCCATGCACTACCTGCTGAGGGGTACAAGAAATCAGAACTAATCGAATTCATCACCTACTGGATGGCGGAAGGCAATGTGATGCAACACGTGCAGTGGGAGCAGAAGTTTGCCCGGCTGCTGATGAACAGGAAAAAGAGAGCGGCAGGAAGGCGCGGTGACAGCTCTGACGATGACGTACCACACTGGAACAGCCCTGAGGGCTGGAAGGATTTCTTATGAGTAACGTATTCGCAGCAATTCAGAATCGTGATGCAGGTGCTCTGGCTCGCATGATGGGACCTGACAATCACCATGACCAGCAGGACAATGTTGTTAACATGAGCGCAGAGCGTCTCGTCGATGCCCTGTTCAAACAGCTTAAGCAACTCTTCCCGGCGGCTGAGCAGACCAACCTGAAGACCATGCAGCAGGAAACCGAAGCGAAGCGCCAGTGGATCGCCGCATTTGCCGAAGGAGGGATCCGTACCCGCGAGCAGGTATCAGCAGGAATGCGCCATGCCCGCGTCAGTGAATCACCGTTCTGGCCGTCTCCCGGACAGTTCATCAAGTGGTGCAAGGACAGCAAGATGGTGCTGGGCGTGAGCATCGAGGACGTGATGGGGGAGTTTCACCGTTACGCCAAAGAGAAAAGCCTCCAGCCTGGCGGCCCGGAGCGATTCCCGTGGCGCCACCCGGTCATGTACTGGATTGTGTGCGATACCCGCCGTGCGATGTATCAGCGCCAGCTGAGCGAGATTGAAGTCGAGAAGCATGCGCGCAAGCTGCTGGAGGAATGGGCTGCGAAAGTGGCGTCCGGTCACCATATTCCTGATCCGGTTCTGAGCATCCAGGCGAAGCCAGAGCCGATACAAACACCTGAGGACACAGGGGGGGGTGCTTACCACCCACCCGGCAAAAGCTTCGGATGCATGCCGAATGCCGCCACCCTGGGAGGGCTGACACCGGCCCAGTGGCTGATGGAGGAATACCGGCGAGGGAAAGCGGCAGGACTCATCAGGTAGCACCAGCGCGGCAGCGCATTTTTTTACGCCAGTATAATTACCTTGCAGGTAACAAAATGTGCGCATAGCTATTGATTTTAACTCTAATGTGGATTTAAATTACCTGAGAGGTAAGGCATGAAAAAGCAGTTACAGGCTCTTGGTCGACTCAAAACAGGCCAGATGAACAAAACGGAATCTGCGTACTGCCAGCACCTGGAGCTGCGCAAGCATGCAGGTGAAGTGGCCTGGTACCGGTTCGAAGGGATCAAGCTGAGACTGGCTGACAACACGTTCTACACGCCGGACTTCGCAGTGATGCTCACCACCGGCGAGATGGAATTACACGAGGTGAAAGGTTTCTGGACCGACGACGCCAGAGTGAAAACCAAAGTCGCAGCAGATCAGTATCCGTTCCGCATCATCGGCGTGACTGTGAAGCCGAAGAAAGCCGGTGGCGGATGGAATTTCGAAGTGTTCTGAATCGACGATCCTTTTTGATATCAACGTAATCAATAAATTATACGGGTAAGCGGGGGTAAAGATGGAATCTATAACTAAGCAGTTGGTGAATATCGGACATGGCATGAGCAAGGAGATTGCTGCGGATGAACCTGCGGTGGCAAAGCTACTCGTCGAACTGTCCTCATCTCTGGATGTGCAGTATGAGCGCGGTAACGCACTTGAAGCCAAATGCGCGGCGCTGGCTGCGGAAAATGCTGGGCTGAAGGAGCTAATCAAACAGCACGCTAATAGTGTTGCCGTGTGTCCGAATTGCTCTCATGAAGAGCCGAGCGAAACTGACGATATCGTTGCGCTTTATCGTTCTATGGAAACCCCGGCCACCGACGCTTTCCTGGCTGAAGTGCGGGCCAGTGAACTTGATAGCCTTGCTGGAGTAGCAGAAACAATGCTGGTCAAGTTTGCCAACCAAGGTGTCTCTGATACCCCTGAGTCAAAAGGGTGGGAGATGATTTTACGACAAGCAAGCCAACGCGCCGCCCAGCTTCGTAAAGGAGTGCAGTCATGAGCAACATCGACAAACGCGCATTACGTGAAGCTGCTGAGAAGGCTGGTAGCGATAAGTGGCAAGCCAAGAAAATAAATGGCGACTTCTACGTCATTCGCAATGGTAGTTATGAAAAGCAGCATGGCTTCACATCGTATCAACCAATAGCGGAAATTGAACACAAACCAGTCAGGGATTTTGTTGCCGCGGCCAACCCCGCCACTGTGCTGGCGCTGCTGAATGAGCTGGAAGCCAAAGACAACAGAATCAATCGACTTGAAGCCATTGTTGCTGTTGCAGAACAGCGCAACGCCCTAATGCGCGAGTGGAAACGCGCTCTGAAAGTACCTTGCGACCTCGTTGATGACCAGGTGCCAGTTGTTATTCATGGCATGGTTATTCGCCTTGAGAGGCTCAAAGAGACCGAAGATAAACTTACAGCCGCAGAGAAGCGGATTGCTGAGCTTAACGAAGCGCTCAAGCAGTCAGTGTCAGGTTACAAATCATGCCTGCGTACCGGGTATGAGCGCATCCTTGAACTTGGCGGTGACTGTGATTCGCCGGAAGTGATGATTGCGGGAAACCCTGACATTCAGCACGCTGAGAAGTTAATCGTCGCCGCAGCCGGTAAAGGAGAGTGATCATGGCTCTGACGAAAAAACAGCGCGCAG